>CAYJIA010000021.1:0-1325 GCA_964370115.1 uncultured Eubacteriales bacterium | reverse complement strand
AAAAATTTTTTGACTTATTTTAATCTGCATATTTTTTCTATGACAAACCCAGTCGTAAGTTTTATCTGTCAATAATTCCTACGCTTGGCATTTGAATTTGAGTAAAGGCAATACCACAAGCTTTATATATCTATTCGTTTCTAAATTATCTTTTTATTCTTAATATCGTTATAAATGACGATAAATTACCTACTATTAGACTTAAAGTGGCTGAAATTTGCATTAATCGAATACTTGTCTTTCACTTTAAGTTTTACTGCCATCAACTCCGATTGTGTGATATCAAGCGTATGGTAGTAGATCTAGCATCGACTGTTAAAATAATCCACCTATACCTTAAATAACTTATCTCGCTATATTGTAACCAGTGTGATTTTCCTTGTTTTATTGCCCCCTACCTGTCCATAGCAAATAATATAATAGCCACAATACACAAAAGGAGTTCGATATGAGAAACAAACTTTTTTTAACATCGGCAAGCTTAATATTATCGGCTTGCATTTTTATATCAAATTTATCGGTACTAGCTGGGACAGCCCCTGCGAGTGCGACATCACCTACGGTTTATGAGCATATCGCTAAGGAAGAATATGATGCAAACGGGGAGCTTTTATATAACGGCTATTTAAATGTTGCAGGGCTAAATATAGATATTGAACCAGGTCTTTCACTTAAAACCTTTGACAAGTCAATGGAAGATTTAAACGATGAGCTTGATTCCAAAACAGGAGCGTCTAGCACACAGGTATCATTCGATACTGATACTGCCAATGCTAGCGACAAAGCAGAGCACACTTTAAACGTACAAGTCGACTTTGCAGGAAAAGTTTTGGCTCAACCACTTAATGTTATGTTTGTAATGGACCAATCGGGCTCGCTTAATATGTATGCTACATCTAACCATACTCAAAGTTCTCCCGATATGAATCCTAATCATTATTATAAGGCCGAAGTGACACTTACATTTGAGGATAATAGCACAGGTAAATACGATTATTACCACAGTCCTCAAAACTCAAAAATCACAAACACATGGACTAAAAGCGAAACGGATATTAGCACCTATATTAACAATAATTTAGCTAACCATACTATTGACGGAAAAGTTATTAGAAGTGTAGACCATGCCATAATGCTGTAATTGAGTCCTTCTTTTCAATTTTAAAGAAAGAAGAAATTTATCGAAAAACTTACCGCTCTGAACAATATTTTAAAGCCAATATTAACAATTACATGATTTTTTATAACGAATGTCGCCCACATTCATTCCTTAAATATAAATCACCAAATAAATTTGAAGAACTTTATTTCCAAAATGCACAAAA
>CAYJIA010000020.1:0-37621 GCA_964370115.1 uncultured Eubacteriales bacterium | reverse complement strand
AAAAATTTCGAGTCGAGAGCCTCGACACGCAAATCGCTTTTCGCAAAAAGAGAAAACTTTTTGAAAGAAAAAAAGTTTTTTTATTGTGGTTTACACAAGCCCCAAGGCAAGAGCAAAGCCCTTGCCCTACGATGTAAGTTGATATTTATAGCGATATACAATCAAAAAATCCGAAGGATTTTCACTACAACTTTTCACTCTTTACTCTTAACTCTTCACTAAAAAAAGGGAAACCCCCGACGAGGGTTTCCCTCTTAAAATGTCCACTGGACATTTTAATTCACCCTTCCTGCGTTTAGGAAAGTATTGGATTTCGTTTTCTGCGGAAAACGCCTTAGGACGCAGTCCTAAGAACCTGCAAATTTTTGTAAAAATTTGATTAAAACTTTTAATAAAAGATCCGCAGGATTTTCGCCACAATTCTCAATTCTCAATTCTCAATTATTATTAATTATTAACATACATAGTATAGTAATTTACGTAAATCACCATGCCCGGTTTTGCTCCTTGTGGTTTTGATACGTTTTTTACCCTTGTATAATCCACAGGTACCTGTGTGGAGTCTTTTGCCCTGCTGTATTTTGCCGCAAGTGCTGCCGCCTCTTCCAAGGCTCTGTCAGTTGGCTCTCTTCCTTCTGTGACGAGTATTACGTGTGAACCCGGTATATTCTTTGTGTGAAACCACATGTCGCTGTTTCTTGCAGTCCTCATGGTTAGCGTGTCGTTTTGCCTGTTGTTTCTGCCGACTAGCACCCTAAACCCGTCTGCCACTTCAAACTCAAGTGGTTTTGCCTCTTTTACAGGTTTTGCTTTCTTCCCTGTTTGAGCTTTTACATAGCCTTCGGCAACAAGCTCTGCCCTAATCTCCGCCAAGTCTTGTTCGGTTTCGGCTTGAGTAAGGCTGAAAAATAAGCTTTCTATATATTCGCGCTCTTTTTTTGCTATTTCAATTTGCTCTGCAAGTTTTATTTCCGCCGTTTTTGCACGGCGGTATTTTTTATAGTATTTTTGCGCATTTTGTTGTACCGTAAGTATTGGGTCAAGAGTGATTTCTATTTCTGCACAGTTCTCGTCAAAGTAATTTATCACCTTAACTTTTTCTGCCCTCTCCGCTATCATATAAGCGTTGGCGTTTATTAAATCAGCCTTTATTCTAAATTCGTCTCTATTTTCACACTCAGAAAGCTCTAGCAACTGATTTTCGATTTTTCTCGAAAGTCTCTCTTCCCTATTTGTTAAAAGCCTATATAAATCCATGCTCTTAACTCTCATTCGCTCTATGGTGTCGCGCTCTACGTAAAATCTGTCGAGAAGTTCTGAAAAGCTCGCTACTTCCTCCACTACCGCAGCAGTATCATACTGATTTACTGGCATAAATGTAAAATCCATAGGTTTTTTTTGCAGATTTATCACCATATGCGGTGAACCACTACAGTTTTCTATCGTGTTTTTAAGATTTTCAAGCTCCCTTAAAAGCCTGTCTTTTTGATAGCTTGTCATCTCGTGATTTATGACTTCGCCACCACGCCCCACAATATGCTCAATTTCTCTTGAAACTATCGGAGAAATTCCCTGTATCACTTGCATTAAAGCCTTGTTTAAATACATGGTTTTTGGCAAGTTTTCTATTTTCTCACAAATTTCTTTTACCTCTGTGTCCACTATCGAAATTTTATCTTGCGCTGGTGGGTCACGGTAAATAAGCCCTGGAAAAATCAGGCGCTCAGAGCTCATCTGGGCGTCTACCCTTTTTAGTGCGTCTATAATTTTGCCGTCCTCGCCTACTAAAATAATATTGCTATATTTACCCATAATTTCAGCTACTAGGCTAAGTTTCACCCTGTCGCCTATTTCGTTCACTGCCTCAAAGTCAATACCCATTGCCCTTTCAAGGCCTTTTTGTGTAACAGATATTACCTTTGCACTTTGCAGTCTTTTTCTAAGCAACATACAAAGCATTGGCGGTTGGGCGGGATTTTCTGGCGAATGTTTTGTAAAATGCACCCTTGCCGTGTCGGGTCTGACGGAAAAAAGAATTTTCACAGTCTTTTCCCTTGTTCTAATACTCATAAGTATTTCGTCACGGTTAGGTTGGTAGATTTTGTCCACCCTGCCACCTATAATATTTTGTTCAAATTCATTTTTTATATGGTGCAAAAACACCGCATCAAGTGCCATATTTTCTCCTTATTTAACACGCCGAAACAGGATTTTGCTCTTTTACCGAGAGATAAATCTCTATGTCGACAAACTTTTCTTCCAAATATTCTTTTAGCAACTTCGCAAAAGGTTTTTCAGTTTCATAGTGCCCCGCACAAAACATCGGAAACCCGTTTTCTTTTGCAAATAAAAACTCGTGGTGTCTCGCCTCACCTGTCAAAAAAGCGTCTGCTTCTCCAATCACCTTAAAGACACTGTCGCCCGCTCCTCCCGAAGAAAATGCAAGCCTTTTGATTTTTTTATTGCAGTCTGTAAACAAGACCTTGTTAGAATTTAATCTGTCTTTTATAAATTCTGCAAGCTGTAAAGTCGACATTTCCTCTTCTAATTCTCCGATAAAAAGCGGTTCTTCCTCTGATAATGGAGTAACGCTTTCAAGTGAAAGTTTTTTTGCCAGTGCCGTATTTACT
Organism: uncultured Eubacteriales bacterium; assembly: GCA_964370115.1. Lineage (GTDB taxonomy): Bacteria > Bacillota > Clostridia > Oscillospirales > Acutalibacteraceae > SIG603. The sequence goes on along the minus strand of CAYJIA010000020.1, from coordinate 34,991 downwards.
CCATATGTCTTTGATTTATCTAAATTAGTATGTGCTGAAATTACATTAATCCCCAAGGCAATCGCCTTGTACACAACTGATTTTTCTGAAATACTTTTTAGTGGACTAAATATCACCGGATGATGTGTAATCACAAGATTTGCACCGACTTCACTCGCCTCGTCTATAACATCATATGTCAAATCTAAGGCTATTAAAATCTTTTTCACATCAGCATTTTTATCGCCTATCAAAAGTCCCACATTGTCAAAGTCCATACAACTATCAAATGGGGCTATTTTTTCAAGTTCATTATAAACGTCTAAAATTTTCATAGCCATCTCCACTTATCTCAAATATTTATCACTTATTTTATTTATCAAATCTGTTCTCATTTTATACGCCTCGTCGTCGCCCTCTTTTTGAGCACCCTTGTTGCTGTTATAAAGCTTTGTGACAATTTTGTATGCATAATCCTCACTAAATGGCGAATACGGTTCTATTTGACCCATATACTCCTCTAATAGGCTATGCTCTTTTTCCTCGTATTTTACGAGCATCACTGAGTATATTCTGCCCTCATCAAGCACTAGTTCTTCTTTTTGTATGCTAAAACCTTTAGAAAATAGATATTTTCTAAGCTTTTCTGGCATGGTCATAGGCTGTAAAATCAAGTGTTTCTGAGGATTTTTAAGCCACTGTGCCCTGTCAATTATTTGTGCTATCATCTCTCCGCCAAGGCCTGCTATAACGCAGTCGTCGACATCATTTTCATCTATATTTTCAAATCCGTTTGACAAAACGGTATTAATTTCTACATTGTACTTTTTTGCATTTAAGGCACACGAAGACAAAGGTCCCTCACTTACATCAGATGCTGTAACAAAAGAGTTCTTGCCACTTTTCACAAGCCAAATGGGAAGATATCCGTGGTCGGTACCTATGTCGGCTACCTTTTTGCCCTCTCTTACAAATTCTGCGCATTTATAAAGTCTTTCACCTAGTTTAAACAATTCACGCATAATAAAATTACTCCTATCTATATATAAAAGCTTAATTTAGTTAAGCTGTATTAAACAATGCAAAAACTCCACCTTTAGAAGGTAGAGTTTTTTACAACTAAAGCTAGTAGCTATATGCTATTAAGCTTCTTCTCTCATTTTTGCAAAGCAGTCGCTGCAGTATACAGGTCTGTCTTCACGTGGTCTGAAAGGTACAGTTGCTTCTTGTCCGCAAGATGCACAAGTAGCTGTGAATTGCTCACGCTCTGTTCTTGCAGAAGCTTTACGGTTTGTGCGGCAAGTTTTGCATCTTTGTGGCTCATTTACAAAGCCTTTTGATTCATAAAATTCTTGCTCACCGGCTGTGAAAGTAAATTCAGAGCCACATTCTTTGCATGTAAGTGTTTTGTCTTCAAACATTTTTTTCCCTCGCTTTTGAGTTTATAAGATATTTCGCCCTATACGGAATTGCACCGCCCACTAAATTAATCTAATGTCAAACTTTACTTGATGGGCATATTTTAAGGTAATTAACCTACCTTACAAAAATGGATTGGTCTTAAGCTTTTTTCTGACACGTGCAATAGCATTGTCATAAGCTTTGACCGAAATAGCAAACTTCTCTTGTATTTCCGCTCTTTTGTAACCGCTTAAATAGAGAGCCAATACCTTACACTCAAAATCAGACAAGGTTATGTGGATTTTACTTAAAACAGCTTCGTAGTTCTCTTGGTTTTCAAATACAGTCTCAGGTGAGTCGACCAAAACTTTGTCGTCTCCCAATAGTTCGTCAATTGATAAGAAATCGCTAAGTGGTAAATTCTTCTTGTCCCTTACCATATTGGAAATCTTGTTATAGATGCACACGCCTGCATAAGTCTTAAACGACGCACCCAATTCTTCCCTATAAGTTTTAGCCGCGTGAAAAAGTGCTAGTCTACCTTCTTGTAGCATATCATCACTTGGCTCTTGAGACAAAGAATAAATTTTAGATTTAACAAGCCACAGAAACCTGTGTTCAATCTCTTCAAAAACATTTGGAGCATCAATGTTAGAAAGTAAGTCCTCAAGCTCCAAGTTTTCAAGATTTTGCATAATAATTATTCTCCGACTGATTAACTTTATCTATTAGTATACACGCATAATCACCACAAGTCAAGCAAATATTCATTTGTAAAAAAAAAAATTCTATTATTAACTTTTTTCGTCATTTTTCCACAATATTATATATTGATATCATTACTACTTTGGTTTATAATGTAATCAAAGTAAAAAACTTACATTTTTGGGAGGTGAGTTCTATGGTAAACCACGCTTATAGTATGGGGCTTTTTGGCATTGAGGCATTTAAAGTTGAGGTCGAGTGTGATATCTCTTCTGGGCTTCCTGCCTTTGATGTCGTAGGTCTTCCAGACACTGCGGTTAAAGAATCGCGTGACAGAGTGCGCTCTGCCATTAAAAACAGCGGATTTAAGTTTCCCGTTAGTAAAGTCACCATGAATCTTGCCCCTGCCGACAAGCGAAAAGAAGGACCGATTTACGATTTGCCACTTTTCATCGCCTTGCTAAGGGCATCGCGCCAACTTTTGTGTGAATGTGACGACAGCGTTTTTATAGGTGAATTGTCTTTAATGGGTGACATACGACCAATTAAAGGAGCACTTGCAATGGCTATCGAAGCAAAAGCCTGTGGATTTAAAAATATTTTCATTCCCTTTGAAAACGCAAAAGAAGCCTGTGTTGTATCAGGAATTAACGTCTATGGCGCAAAAAATGTAATAGAAGTTGTCGAGCATTTAAGAGAAGAAAAATTTATAGCAAAAAGCATTTTTAATAAAAGCACAAATACAAATTTTTATCAAAACTTTGACATGTCCGATGTAAAAGGTCAGCAAGAAGTTAAAAGAGCATTGGAAATTGCCGCAAGTGGCGGTCACAACATACTTCTAATAGGCTCTCCGGGTTCTGGTAAAAGTATGCTGGCAAAAAGAATTCCGTCAATTTTATCTGATATGACCGAAGCCGAGGCAATAGAAACTACCAAAATTCACTCAATAGCCGGCAAACTCACTTCAAACAATTCTCTCATAACTGTAAGGCCGTTTCGCTCTCCTCATCACACAATTTCAACAAATGGGCTCTCGGGTGGTGGCACCATACCACGCCCTGGTGAAATCTCACTTTCACACAACGGAGTATTATTTTTAGACGAGTTGCCCGAATTTTCGCGCACGGCTATGGAGATACTAAGACAACCACTCGAGGACAGACAAGTAACAATTTCGAGGGTATTCGGCACAGTGACTTTCCCCTGCAACATCATGCTTGTAGCCGCTATGAACCCTTGTCCTTGTGGAAATTTCGGACATCCAACAAAGCACTGCACCTGCTCACCAAGAGTTGTAAATAAATATCTATCAAGAATTTCGGGACCACTGCTTGACAGACTTGATATACATATAGAAGTGCCTCCCGTAGAGTACAGCCAGCTCACTTCAAGTCAAAAAGAGGAGAGTTCAAAAGAAATTAAAAAACGGGTAAACATGGCAAGAGAAGTGCAAAACAAAAGATTTAAAGACACTTCAATAACCTGTAATGCCACAATAAGTGCAGACAAACTGCAACAAATGGCTAAACTCAGCGACGGTGCAAACAAACTCTTAAGGCGAGCCTTTGAAGGCCTAGGCCTCTCTGCCAGGGCATACGACAGGGTGGTAAAAGTCGCGCGAACCATAGCAGATTTAGAGGGTAGTGAATATATAGAAGCTAGCCATGCAGGAGAAGCAATACAGTACCGTACACTAGACAGAAAATACTGGACAAAGGAGCTCTAAAATATTTTTTAACACCGATTTTTTAAAAAGCGATGAGACTTATTTAAAACTTGATAAAACCGCCGAGGCTAACCCCGAAAAAGGTTGGTCGCCCGTATATTACTTTAAAATATGTTTAACAGACGGTCGTGAAGTCGGCGAATGTGATTTTAGAGTTGGCAGTGGTGAAAAGCTTTATTACGGAGGAAACATAGGTTATGCTGTACATGAGGCTCACAGAGGTCATCACTATGCGGCAAAAGCGTGCCTTTTGCTGTTTGAACTAGCAAAAAAACACGCTTTTGATGAAATTATAATAACCTGCAACCCCGACAATCTAGCCTCAAGAAAAACCTGCGAATACTTAGCCGAGCTCATATAAACCGAACCCGTTTTCTGACAAACGGGCAGGCTTTCTATCGGCGTCAAAGCCCTTTGCAAGGCGATAGCATTACCGCAAGGCTTTTCCTTGCTATAAAACCCACCCATTTGCCAGAAAATCCTTAGACCTAAAAACGTCCAAATTGTGCCTATAGCAAGGCAGACGATGAAGTAATACTGGCGTATTGCAAAGAGGATAACGCAGTTAGAGGTGCAATTTGGGCGTTTTTAGGCGTGGTTCTGTTTATATGAACTCGGCTATAGCTAAAATTTGACGGAATATTCCCCCTGCCGCCAGATAACGACATGTATCTAGACGGCGAAAGAGAGAAATGCATATTTAAGTGGACGGTTTTAAATTAAAATTAGATTGCGGGCGGCCGATGACCGCCCCTACAACGGAAATTATTGTGTAGGGGCGACCATTGGTCGCCCCTGATGTTTCCACAAATCCAAAAATGCAAAGCATTTTCTCCACAATTATTAATTATTAACTATCAATTACCTTCAAACTGACTTTGATGTTTTGAGAAAAAGTCTACTCTAGGTTCTAGGAATTTTAGTTTTTCTTCGCTGTTTCTTACAAATGAAAGTGGTTTGAATATATGCTCCCAGTTCCACAAATCATCGCTTGCCCCTAGGTATTCTTTGATCATTTCACAGCCTTTTGGTGCAATTGAGTGCAAAAGCGTTGTTATCACTTTGACGCCATAGAAGCAGTCGACTAGGATTTGTGCCCTTAAATCATTGTCCTCGTTCTTCTCTGCTTCTTTGATGTTTGATACCCAGTGTTTATTCATAAATCTTATAAACTCGTCTAAAACATAGGTCAGCCTGTGGAAATCGTGGTTATACATATGTCTTTCAAACTCTAGGGCCTTTTCTTCACAGTAGCTTAGTATTTTCTCGTCAACTTCGCCTTGTGGCACAATAGAGCCAAAATAAGTTTGGGTTGTATAAAAACAAGAACGAACTAGCCTGTTTAGTACATTGGTAAGCAGATTACCCTCTTTTAAAACAGGGTCTTTTGCCTCTCTCTCGTTTTCAGGGAGATACACATTCGGTTGAAAGCTTGCATTTTTTGTGGCTAGCCCTAGGCTTAAAAAGTGTATTCTTAGCTGTTCTGCCGTGTAATGCTCTAAAAGCTCTGCCGCCATAGGAGGTTTAATCTCAGATGAAGATGAAGCCTTTTTATTCATAAATAATATATGCTTATTGTCTACAATATGAGGCAGGTTTACGCCTTGTAAATTGTAGGCATTTTCTTTTTTATCGGCATAATAGGACACGAACATACCCATTTCAGCAATTCCGTAAAAATAAATATTGTCCTCACCTATAAATTGATAAACTTTTGAGTCGTCACTTTTCCAAAAGTCTTCCCACTCATTTACATCTCTTCCGATAGAGTTTAGGTAAGCCTTTGTAAACGACATCGGAGCCCAAAGCGACTCTGGCCATACCCAGAAAGTAAGATTTTCAAGTTCCTCGCAGTTTGGCACCGGAACGCCCCATTCACAATCTCCAGATAGTCTAAACGGAACCAAGGTTTTACCCGTTCTAAAGCGAATTTCTTCGCCTGTTAAAATTTCACGAGCGCCGTCCCTATCTTTAAGATTCTTAAAGACAAATGTATACGAAGGTTTTTTCTCTTCGTTTATCAGTTCATGCTCTGGGAATTTCGCACACAGCGCGTCTAGGTCTTCAACCTGTGTTTTTTGCACATATATTACAGGACTTTTTAAGAACTCTTCTATAGAGCGTATCATATGTTTTCTGTGATTTCCACTTTTTTTCCAAGTTTCAACCACTTCCTGCATAAGTTCTAGATAGCTGTCTAGTTTAAAATACCAGTTTGTGACATCACGAAGTTCTGGTGTATTTCCAGTAAGTGTAGATTTAGGCTCTATTAGCTCTTGAGGATTGTACTGATGTCCAAGTCCACATTCGTCTGCATATGCATTTTCAGAAGCACAGCCCTCAAACGGACATTTTCCGATAACTTGTCTACCGTTTAAGAAGACTTCTCTCTCGGTGTCATAAAATTGCGGGGTACTTTCCTTTACAAGGCTACCATTTGCATATAGCCTTTCAAATATATCTTTTGACACTTCCTTATGCCACTCTTTCGCCTCTCCTATGCCAGATGCAGCAAAAAGGTTTGGCTCGATTAGATAATCAGAAAGCGTTTTCTTTTGATTTTCGTGATTTTTGCCTACATAGTCTTCAATCGTTCCGTCAAATCCATCTTCGCACATCTTGCGATATCCTTCAAGAGCAGGTGAACCATAACAGTCTGTACCTGAGACAAATATTACATTTTCACTACCTATTCTATCCCTTAAAAATCTGGCAAAAGTGTCGGCATGAACAAACAATCCTCCGACATGTCCAAAGTGTAAATCTTTATTTCCGTATGGCATACCTGAGGTCACCACAGCTTTTTTAGGAAAAACAGGTCTTTCTTTTTTAAATGGTTTCATAAAATATAAAAATTCCTTCCTTGGGATTATTCTACTAAAAGTTTAACAGCCAAAGGCAATTCGTTAGCAGTTTTTTGTGTTTCGTAAACATAAATTATAGCAGAAAAATCAGAGATTGGCAAACTAATTTTTTCGCTTTTTGTATATTTTTGTAAAATTGTCTTAGATTTTGTTTTCAACTGGACATAACAATCTTCATACGGCATTAAATCTTCATTTTTCAAGCTGATTTTGACATTCCCATCCACTATTTCGGTAAATATAAGAGGTCCACAGCTTACAAGCGTTTTCCTGTTTTTTATCGCGTAGTCAAGTTGCTCTGCCAAAGTTTTTTCTTCATAACTTGTAGGCAACTCCATATAGGTTTTATGAGCGCCTGTTAAGTCTTTTTTTACATGCAAATCAAGCCCTGCTGTCGGTGCGATTTTATACCCTTTAAACACAAGTTCTTCCCACATTTTTATTGCGTCATAGTTACAAGGAAAATTTGGAGTACCAAAGTTTACTATCTCTATAAAGTCAAGTTTATTATAGTCATTAATTTCCATCATAAACCTAGTACCATTTGCAATTGGTTGAGAAAAATGTTTTGGGTGGGCAAGTCCTACCACCCCACCGTCTGTATGCACACGGTCTAAAAGCTTGTCACAGTCTTGTACATCTATGTCGTCCCATGCTATGTATCCGCCAATATTATGGCATAAAATATGGCCGTGATACGATGTAAGTTCATAGCCTTTTACATATTCAAAATCTGGTTTTTCTTTTTTATACTCGTCTAAATCTATAAAGCCCGACACTGTGTTGTGATCCGTTAGCGAAAATGAATTTATACCGTTTTCTAAGAAAAAATCTACAAGTTCTGATGCCTTTAGGCTTCCGTCGGATTCTACAGTGTGGTTATGAAGTTCAATTCTTTTAAACACTTTCATTCTCCTCACTTACACTCAGTATATAATCAAGCTCCTTATCGATTACATGATAGGAATTAACTATTATTTTAAGGTGACCTTTAAACGGTGGATTTATTTTCATACAGCCTCTGCTTCTCTCACTGTCTTCAGAGAATATCATCTCTTTTGAGTCAAGTGGATTATGCTGATTTCCAATAAATTCGCCGTTTAAAAACACGGCAAGTTGTATCTCTGTCTTGGGGTTTTTATAAAGCATTTCTAGCTGTGACTCATCAAAGTTATCCCCAGCGTACTGGCTGTAAATCTCTTTTACTTCTTCTTTAAATTCCTCTTGATTTTCTTCCCTATTATCAGGGTAAGTATCAAGCCTTATCTTTAAAAAATCCGTCTCATTTTTCATATTATACTGATATGTAATATTTCCTATAAACCCTCTTTGTAAAGTCCCTTTAAATTTCGTCATAGTCTTTCATTCCTCATTTATAAAAGTCTTGTGTCATTTACTATAAGTTCAAAATCAAGTTTTAAATATGCCGCCGCTTTTCTACAAAGCACCATACGGTCTAAGAAAATCTCAAAATACTCCATAACAGGGCAAATGCTTGTATCGATAATAATATTAAAGATACAAGTCTTGTCCTCTTTGCTTATCTCAAGCTTTAAGTCTTCAACCGCGTAATTCACCCTGTCGTGTATGTCGATTTTAATGTCGTCTTTGTTTCTGACACGGGTGCGCCTTACATCACTTTTATCCGATAGTATAAGTGCCGCAGCTATCGTGTTTACAGGGTGAGCCGTTTTTTCGTCGTGGTGACCTATGGCAGAGCAGACAAGCGCTATTTCTTTAGGATTCATATTAAGCGACTGTAGTATAGAAAACGCCATTAACGCGCCACTGTGGGCGTGGTCTGCACGGTTTACTACATTTCCTATGTCATGCATAAAGCCTGCAATTGCCGCAAGCTCACAGCTTCTTTTGTCGTAGTCTAGCACTTCTAGAATTTTTCTTGCATAATCGCTACTTCTTTTTGCATGCGCAAAACCATGCTCTGTAAAACCAATTTCCTTTAAAAAAACATTGCCATTTTCTATATAGGTTCTCACTTCAAAATTATTAAAAACATCCTCGGGTGTTATATTATTGTATACTTTTTCCACTTACTATCACCTTTTACGCCGTAAACATACGATACATAGCTTCAAGGCAAATTTGCGCATGAAGTTTATATTTCTCTATGTCAATTCTCTCATTACAGTTGTGAATATTTGAAACATCACCAGTAAAACAAGGGCCAAAAGCAACTCCGTTGTTATACATTTGTCTTGCATAGGTTCCGCCACCCATGGAGAAAATTTCGCATTCCTCTTTCATTACCGCTTCATAAGAGCTTGCAAGAAGTTTAATGAAATCGCTGTCTGCTGGAAGATAAAGTGGCTCTTGCATATGGCTGTCTGCCCAAACAAAGCCTGCCTCTTCAATTTGAGTTTTAATGATATCTCTTATTTTTTCACCCTCAAAGGTTACAGGATGTCTTATATCGACGTTAAAGCTCGCGTTTTCTTCATCAACATTTACTATACCAAGGTTAAATGTTAATTTACCACTTGGCTCGTCTTCAAAACCTACACCGATATTATTTCCATGATAATTCATGCCAATTTTTTTGTTTATGAAGCTTAGCATAGTTCCAATTTTATTTCCAAACACGCTATAAAGCAAGTCTACCAAAAGAGATGCAGCGTTTTTCCCAAGCTCTGGCATAGACGCATGACTTGCCACACCTTTAGATAAAATTTCACAACCAAAATCTGTTTTTTTAATCACATAATCGCCATCAAGTTTATAAGCCGCCTCGCTTAATATGTCAAACTCTGTATCGCTACAATTAACGCTTGCCTCAGCTTTATAAGGCACGGCGTTTACGACTGTACCTGCAACAAAGGAGTTGATAGTCTTAGAATCATTTTTAGCCTCAACTTTAAAGTTTAAAATACCTTTTTCACAGTTACAAATTCCGTACTGCGCATCTGGAGTAAATCCCATAGTAGGTTTTTGCTCTCTTTCAAAATAATAAGGCATGTCCTCCATACCTATTTCCTCACCAGAACCTACTATTACCCTAAGTTTTCTTTTTCCAACTATTCCCTCTTCTTTTAAAAGTCTTAGGCAGTGTAGTGCAATAATCGCAGGGCCTTTATCGTCTGACACACCGCGACCATAGGCAAATCCATCTTTGATCGTCAGTGTATATGGGTCGCTTTCCCAGCCTTCACCCTCGGGTACAACGTCAAGGTGAGCCATAACAACTGCATTTTCTTCACCCTCACCAAGCTCTGCGTGAGCCGCATAGTAGTCGACATTTTTTGCATTTAGACCATATGATTTTGACATATCCATAAATAAATCTATGGCGTCTGCCGCGTCTTTGCCAAACGGGTATTCTCCCTCTTGTCTTTTAGCAACAGAAGGCACCGCAACCATTTTTTCTAAATCCGCCATTATATCGTCCCAGTAATTTAGTATTTTTTCTCCAAAACTCATTAGTATAGTTTCCTTTCAACAAGCATATTTTTATATAATAACAATACCTTTTTTAAAGGCTAAAGTCAACAGTAAATTTTAAAAATTAGGAGTGCAGATATGATAGATTACATATGGGTTTTTATGATAATTATATCCTTTGTATTTTCCATAGCAGAAGGAAATATAGACAAACTCACTCAAAGCATGTTTGACGGTGCGACAAACGCCGTAACACTCACCATATCCCTTATAGGTAGTATGGCATTTTGGATGGGAATTACTAAAATTGCCGGAAGCTGTGGCATCACCGCTTTTTTACAGAAAATTTTCATGCCACTGATAAACTTCTTGTTTCCTGCATTTAAGGGCAATAATAATGTAAAGGAAAAAATATCACTTAACTTCACTGCAAATCTGATAGGCTTATCAAACGCCGCCACGCCCTTAGGTCTTTCGGCTATGTGTGATATGGAAAAAAACCACAATGGTGATTACCCTAGTAAAGAAATGATAATGTTTGTGGTAGTAAACACTGCCTCGCTTCAAATTCTGCCTACGGGCATTGCATCTATTAGACATGCTTATGGTAGCCTAGAGCCTTTTTCTGTGCTCATACCAGTATGGATTACTTCTTTTGGTGTTTTATTTACAGTAGTAACAATTTGTAAAGCAATGGAGAAATTATACAATGACAAACTTCGCTAACCTTTTTCCCGTCTTAATCGTCACACTCATAGCAAGCATCGCATTTGTAAAATCTGTACCGATATTCACCACCTTCATAAAAGGCGCAAAAGAAGGTATTAATTCGGCGGTCTCTGTAATGCCTACACTCATTGGAATAATAGTCGGCATAAGTATGTTACAGTCTTCGGGTGCGATAACTGCAATATCAAATATTTTAAGCCCACTATGTGAGTTTTTTGGCATCCCAAGTGAAATTATTCCACTAGCCATTATTCGGCCAATATCAGGAAGTGGCGCAAACTCGGCGCTTATAAATATTTTCGAAACAAACGGCACCGACAGCCTTGAAGGCCAGATAGCCTCAGTTCTTTCCGCTTCTACCGAAACTACATTTTACGCCATAAGCATATATTTCGGTGCAAGACATTATAAAAGCTTACTTTACACCGTCCCCACTGCACTTTCAGGAGATTTTGTCGCCTTTATACTTGCAGGCCTCAGTGTAAGACTTGCAAATTTTTAAAATATAGCATATAATTTTAGAGTAAATTAAATTATTCAGCGTGTCAAAAAAGGTAAGGCGCTTCGTTTTTTTGTGAAAACAAAAGTTTTAATAAATCTTTTTCAAAAGATTTCGGGTACTTAGGGCAGAGCCCTAAGTCGTTTTCCGCAGAAAACGTAACTCTTTTGCCTTAGAAGAGCTTTTTTGCAAAGCTTTTTGCGATAGAAAAAGCGTTTTGCCTTTTTATGTTACTCCCCTTTGTGCAACTTTTTTTGTAAATAGTTTTTTGACAGTCTGTATAATTTTAAAATAAATTAAAATTATTATTTTGGAGGTAAACAAAATTGTTACTTACACTTGATGTTGGAAATACAAATATAACCATGGGTGTCTACGATGAGCAAAAACTCATCTTTGTGTCACGCATGGCTACAGATACAATTAGAATGGAAGACCAGTATGCGGTCGAGATATCCGATATACTAAAACTTTATAATATAGACAGAGAGAATATTAAAGGCGCCGTAATAAGCTCGGTTGTTCCTAGGCTTACAGGCTATATTTCAAAGGCAATCCGTCTTATCTTCTCTATCGACGCACTGGTTGTAACTGCCGATATAGTTAAAAATTTAGAGGTAAAAGACGGCGACTTGTCTGTACTTGGTGCCGATTTAATCGTCGGCTGTCTTGCAGCTAAAAGATTTTTCTCATATCCAAACATTGTAATAGACATGGGCACTGCGACCACTTTGTTTGTAACGGATAAAGACGGTCTTATTTTGGGTGGTTCTATTTTGCCGGGCGTTGGAATATCTCTTGACGCACTTACAGGCAGGGCTGCACAGCTTTCCTCTGTAAGTTTAGAGGCACCTAAGTCGGTGATAGGCCGTGACACTCCTACCTGTATTCAGTCGGGTGTTATATTTGGCGCCTCGTCAATGCTTGACGGGCTATGTGACAGAATTCAAGACGAACTTGGCTACAAGTGCACCATAATAGCCACAGGTGGACTTGCAAAAACAATAGTAGAAAACTGCAAATCCGATATAGTCTTTAGCGACACTCTGCTTTTAGACGGACTTAAAATCATTTACGAGGAATATTACCTTTCCTCCTAAGCATTTTTTCTTTAAGTCTTTGAGTTTCTTCCTTATCAATCTTAATTTCACCATTATCATCAATTATTAGGGCTGTACCTGTGGTGCAGTCCTTTGGCATTTCTGAGGTTAAAATAGCAAAAAACTTTTTATCCTTGTCCTCGCATACTGTGTATTGTCCCTCTACCCTGTCAATTACTAATTTTTTCATAAATTTAACTCCTTTTAAACGGGTGCAGATGTTTCATCGTCTGCACTTTCTGTTTTTTGCATATTTCTTTCTAGCCACTGAGAATAACTCATGAGCACTTGTCTCGGTTTTGAACCCTCGTGTGGACCTACTATTCCCATTTGCTCCATTTCGTCTACCAATCTACCCGCCCTTGCATAGCCTAGTCTAAGTCTTCTTTGAAGCAGAGAAGTCGACGCCTGTCCTGCTTCCATTACACATTTAATAGCCTCTTCAAGCATCGGGTCGGCATTTGAGCCGTCAGAGTCGGATTTTTCGCCTTTTGAATTTTCAAGTATTGCGTTTTTCTCTATATCTTCAATGATTTTCTCATCATAACTTATCTCTCTGCTGTTTTTGACAAAGTCTACTACCATTTCAATTTCTTTCTCGGTAACAAAACAGCCTTGAATTCTTGTAGGCTTGTGCATACCGACAGGAGAAAACAGCATATCGCCCTGTCCTAAAAGCTTCTCGGCGCCAACCGAGTCCAAAATAGTTCTCGAGTCTATTGCCGAAGACACGGCAAAGGCAATTCTACTTGGAATATTCGCCTTAATAAGGCCTGTAACAACGTCTACAGTAGGTCTTTGTGTTGCAACTACCAAGTGCATACCAGCAGCACGAGCCATTTGTGCAAGCCTACAAATTGAGTCCTCCACTTCATTGGGCGCCGCCATCATAAGGTCTGCAAGCTCGTCAATTATTATTACTATCTGAGGCATTTTTAGCATAGGTTGACCGTTTTCGTCCACATATCCATTTTGCTTTGCAAGCTCGTTATAGCCATGCAAGTCTTTAACGCTAAAGTCGGCAAATATCTTATACCTATTAAGCATTTCTGTAACTGCCCAGTTTAAGGCACCTGCGGCTTTTCGCGGATCTGTTACGACTGGTACTAAAAGATGCGGTATACCGTTGTAAATTCCAAGCTCAACAACTTTTGGGTCTATCATTAAAAATCTTACTTCGTCAGGAGTTGATTTAAAAATCAAGCTCATAACAAGTGAGTTGATACAAACCGATTTACCAGAGCCCGTAGTACCTGCGATAAGCGTATGTGGCATTTTTGCAAGGTCAGCCACGGTTACTTGACCTGCTATATCACGCCCTAAAACTACTGTAAGTTTGCTTTTTGATCCTATAAATGCATTTGACTCCAACAGTTCTCTCATTCTTACAACCGATTTGTTCTTGTTGGGTATCTCGATGCCTACCGCCGGTTTACCAGGGATAGGCGCCTCTATCCTAACGCCTGTTGCCGCAAGGTTTAGAGCCAAGTCGTCTGCAAGGTTTGTAATCTTGCTGATTTTAACGCCTGCCGCTGGTTGAAGCTCATACCTTGTGACCGATGGGCCTCTGCAAATGTCTATAATTTTTGTCTGCACACCAAAGCTTTTTAGTGTGTCTACAAGTTTTTTGCCATTTGACTGAAGCTCTTCTCGCTCTACCTCAATATTAAGTTTTTTTCCAGCCTCTATCATGCTGATAGGTGGGAAAACATAGGTATTTGCCTTGTCTTTATTTTCGTCATAAAGCGCCATTTGAGCAGAGTTTGCAAGTTGCTCTTTCTCTGTTTCTTCTCTCTTTTTAATAAACTCCTGCGCCATTTTAGATACATTGTCAAGGGCCTCTTGCGACGCATCAAGCGGTATAGTTGTAGAAGATTTCACCGTTGCCTCGGCGGTTTTTGGTGACGAGAAAAACTCGTTTTTATTCTGTGTAATTTCTGGTTGTCTAATTTCTTCTTTTACATTTATCTTTTCGTAAGCTGTGTTTAAATCCTCAGAGGCTTCCTCTTCTTTTACACGGGGTTTCATACTTGGGAAGTCGCTTAAAAACTCGTCGGAACTTTTTTTAGGCACTGGCATATACTCTTCTTCTTTTTCCTTATCCTTAATGCCTAAAGCCTCGTTAAAGTCTTGCAAGTTTTGTTTCTTTTCTTTTTTTATCTCTTTTCTTTTTGCCACTTTATCATAAGCTTCTTCGCTATAGTTATCTGTGCTATATGTAACCTCGGCATATTGTCTTGCCTCTTCTTTATCTCTTTGCCTTTTTTCTCTTACATGATTAATATTCTCTTTAACTACATTGACAGGCTTTCCTGCTAGATTTAACACCCTTGCAAGCGTTGTTCCTGTCAAAATCATCAATGCAAGCACTAATAGCAAAGTAACTACTATTCTAGCACCTATTACTCCTAGAGAAAGTATTAGCGGCGAACCTATAATGCCACCTATAACTCCTGAGCTTGAGCCTAAGACACCTGTCGTAAACATAGCGCCCAAAAACTCAAACATATTTGTATCTTTCACATAAGTTAAATCACTATAGACATACATAGTGGCACAAACTAGTACTATCGTGCCAATAATCAGCCATATTCTAGGCTTTATTCTTTCAAGTGGCTTTTTTAGTGCTATGATAGATGCTATGTATCCAAGCAATATAGGCCATAAAATTGCCCAAAATCCAAAAAAACCTAAGAACAGGCTGTGCATCCACATCCACACATTTTCACCTGGTATCACCACAATAAACAGCATGAGCACTGCCAAAATAAACATCACGACTGCCTTTACTTGATTTTTTTGTTTTATCTGCTCCATTTGCTCTGGTGTTAGAGTATTCTTTTTGGCAGGACTTTTTTTAGGAGCTGCTTTTCTGTTTTGCGTGCTCCTTGTGATTTTTCCTGTGTTATTTTTTCGTTCCAATTTTGTCCCTCCGTTATTTTATAATGCAATTCCAGTAAATATGTTATATCCAAGTACGAACTCAACAATAGATACAACTATTGTCGCAAGTCCCACTACAAACGCATAGATAGCAAAAACATGCAACTTATCTGAGCTTACAAGCCATTTGAAAAGTTTTATCGCTAAAAATCCTACAATTATCGCTGATATAAACCCAGCTGCTAGCACTTCATATCCTATGCCTATAGGCTCTCCTACAACATCTCCAATAGACAGTGCCGCCGCTGCTAAAATTGCTGGACTACCCAAAACGAATGAATAGTCAAGTGCTTTTTGTTTATTAATTCCTCTTACCATCGCCGTAGAAAGTGTAGAGCCCGAGCGAGAAAGCCCCGGTAAAACCGCCGCAAAACACTGTGCCACACCTATACATAGAGCATCTATCGTATTAAATCTGCTTCTTCCCGGAATTTTACTTCCATGACGCTCATTAAAGATTTTTTGTTGTTTTTTACCTGCCCTAATTGCAAGAGTAAGCAGTGTTGCCGTTAGTAAAAGAGAAATTCCCTCTACAAGTAAATTGCTGTCTGTCGCCCACATTTCGGACAAATCCTTTAACGCCATACCTGTTCCAGGGATTGGCACAAACAGTAAAAATAAAGGTATAAGTCCTATTATGAGCATCATCACTAGCCTTCTGTCGTCACTCATGTTATTCCACTTAAATTTACCTGTCAGCAAGTCTTTTACCATCACAAAAAACTCACCAATAAGTCTTAGCATAAGTTTGTAATATACCATAATCACTGCGATAAGTGTACCTATATGTAACATTATTCCAAAAAATAAATTTTCCACGCTAACACCCATTATATGTTGGGCAAGTGACAAGTGTCCGCTGCTGGAAATTGGTAAAAACTCGGTCGCGCCTTGCACTATGCCCTGAATAATCGCTTCAAAAATTGTCATATTTCCTCCTAAATATGTATCGGCAATTGCCGATTTTATGTGTTTTTGCTTGTCTTTTTTCTAGTCTTTTTCGCAGGAACTTTCTTCATGATTTTTTTGCCGTTAATCATATCCGACAAAGCCGCAAGTGCGTCCGCTAAAGTTCCAAGCGAATCTATAAGCCCTACTTCTACTGCATTGTCTCCATCGAGAACTGTACCCACATCCGTCACAAGTTCACCTGTGTTCATCATGAGTTTCGTGAACTTTTCAGCGCAAATACCAGAGTTTTCCACTACAAATTTTGTAATTCTTCCCTGCATTCTTTGAAAATATTCAAAGCTTTGCGGAACACCTAAAACAAGACCGTTGAGCCTTACTGGGTGTATAGTCATAGATGCAGAGCGCGCAATAAAGGTCTTTTTTGCCGACACGGCAAGTGGCGCGCCTATAGAGTGGCCTCCACCCAAAACCAGTGATACCGTAGGTTTTTTCATTCCCGCAATAAGCTCTGCAATTGCAAGCCCTGCCTCTACATCTCCGCCTACAGTGTTTAGAATAATCAACAGCCCGTCGATATTGTCGTCTTCTTCAACCGCCACGATTTGTGGTATTACATGCTCATATTTTGTCGCCTTGTTTTGAGGTGGCAAAATATAATGTCCCTCTACTTGACCAATTATGGTCATGCAAAAAATCTTTAAAGAATTTTTCATTATCACAACAGAGCCGTCGTCTGCCATAGTGCTGTGCTGTACTTGTTGGCTATTTTCTGTACTTTCTTGAACTTCTTCGTTTTCGTCCTCATTTACAAAAAAATTATACTGTTTATCCTTTGTTTTCATTTTATCAACTCCTCTCAGATACTATTTTCCCAAAGAATTGATAAAATAAACATAGATTTAAAAATCGCCTTATATTATACCATTTTTTTCAATTTCTATCAAGTGTTAGAATATATAAATATCGAAATTTTATTTGCCTAAGTTATGCTTTAGTGGTATAATATATTAAATTTATTTTTGAATGAGGATTATTACACATGGAAAATTTGATACTTTCTTTTAATGTTATCGCACCGCTTTTGCTTCTTTTAGGCTTAGGTATGCTCTTAAAATCCAGACTGCCCGACGAGACTGTAAATGTAATGAATAAAATTTTGTCTACCGTGTTTTTACCAATGCTTATTTTTGTAAATATTTATGACACGAGAAATTCTATTACTATTATGCCAAACTTATTCATATTCATATTTGTGGCAATAATCTGTGAGCTTGTTATCAGTGTTATCCTTTGTAATATTTTTCAAAAAAATCCTAAACGCCGCTCTGTAATGATACAGGGCATGGTCAGAAGCAATTATGTAATTTTCGGAATACCTATTGCCATATCAATTTACGGCGCTGGTGCTGCTTCTACAGCGGCTATTGCCTCTATACTTGTAATTCCGCTTTACAATGTCATAGCTGTATCGGTACTTACCTATTATTCAAGTGAAAAACTAAGTGTTAAAACCTTGCTCATTCAAGTCGTTAAAAATCCTTTCATCATAGCTTCAATGCTAGGGCTTTTATTTGCATTTTTAAAAATAGAAATCCCACAGTTTATCTATGAACCTTTAAGCGATGTCGGCCAAAGTGCCAGTCCTTTAGTATTTGTATTTTTAGGTGCCTCATTTGTGTTTAGTGATGTAAAGGAGCATTTGCCCTCACTTTCTTTTACAGTTATCATGAGGCTTATAGTTTTCCCAATCATCTCCATTAGCATTGCTATTTTACTAGGCTTCCGAAATGAGTTTTTAGTAATTTTAATGACAATATTTGCCTCCCCCACCGCCGTATCGTCTTATGCGCTCGCAAAGAGTCTAGGCGGCGACGGAAAGCTCGCTGGGAATATAGTGGTATTTACTTCTACACTTTCAATTCTTACCATGTTTGTATGGATTTTCGTACTTAAATCGCTACAATTCATGTAAAAATGCAAGTCGCCACACTTTTTCTTGCATTTTACATATATTTTATATTGCAAAAACATTGACAAAAAAGCTTAAATAAGCGATAATATACTTTAGTTATTTAATTAACGAAATTTTATTTTAGGAGAGTGTTATTAATGGGTATGACAATTGCTCAAAAAATTATTGCCTCACATATGCTAAGTGGCAAAATGGAAATAGGCTGTGATATAGGCCTTAAAATTGACCAAACTTTGACTCAAGACGCAACAGGAACTATGGCTTATCTCGAATTTGAAGCCATGGGAATTAAAAGGGTTAAGACAGAGAAAAGTGTAGCCTATATTGACCATAACACACTTCAAACAGGTTTTGAAAATGCCGATGACCACAGATACATACAAAGCATTGCAAAAAAACACGGTCTTTATTTTTCAAGACCCGGCAACGGTATCTGTCACCAAATTCACCTAGAGCGTTTCGGTATACCCGGAAAAACTCTTATAGGCTCTGACAGCCATACTCCAACAGGCGGTGGCCTTGGTATGCTATCATTTGGTGCTGGCGGTTTAGACGTTGCGGTTGCAATGGGTGGCGGTGAATATCACATCAATATGCCAAAAATGACAAAAATCAACTTAAACGGCGCTCTCTCACCTTGGGTATGCGCCAAAGATATAATTTTAGAAGTATTAAGAATTTTAAGCGTTAAAGGTGGCGTTGGCAAAATTATAGAGTACGGCGGTACTGCTTTACCATCACTAACAGTGCCTGAAAGAGCTACAATCACAAACATGGGAACAGAGCTCGGCGCTACTACTTCAATTTTCCCATCCGATGAGAACACAAGAGAATTTTTAAAGGCGCAAGGCAGAGAAGGCGACTGGATAGAGCTAAAATCTGACGAAGACGCTGTATATGATGAAATAATCGACATAGATTTGAGTGCTTTAAAACCTATGGCATCATGTCCTCACAGCCCTGACGCTGTAAAAAGTGTCGATGAAATCGGAAAAATCAAGGTTGACCAAGTTTGCATAGGATCATGCACAAACTCTTCATATCTTGATTTAATGCGCGTTGCATCAATTTTAAAAGGAAAAACAGTTCACCCCGATGTGAGCCTTTCTATATCCCCTGGTTCTAAACAAGTTTATAATATGCTTGCATTAAACGGCGCACTTGCAGATTTAGTTGCAGCCGGTGCTAGAATTTTGGAATGCGCCTGCGGACCTTGTATCGGAATGGGCTTCTCACCAAATTCGGGTGGCGTATCACTTAGAACTTTTAACAGAAATTTCGAGGGTAGAAGTGGAACAAAAGACGGACAGGTTTATCTTGTAAGTCCCGAAACAGCTGCTGCCTCTGCAATTACAGGCGTATTTACAAACCCACAAGAGCTTGAAAATTACGAAAACATTACACTACCAGAAGAATTTTTAATAAACGACAACATGATAATCTCTCCTGCAAGCCCTGAAGAGGCTGAGAAACTAGAGATTTTAAGAGGTCCAAATATCAAACCTTTCCCAGTATCAAAAGCGCTTGAAGATGCCATTAGCACAAAGGCTATACTTAAAGTCGGTGACAACATCACGACTGACCATATAATGCCTGCTGGAGCAAAGATACTTCCGTATCGCTCAAACATACCTCATCTATCTAACTTCTGCTTTGCAGTGTGTGACGAGAGTTTCCCACAAAGATGCAAAGAAAACGGTGGAGGCATTGTTATAGGTGGTCTAAACTACGGGCAAGGTTCTTCAAGAGAGCACGCGGCACTTGTACCTTTATACCTTGGAATTAGAGCCGTTGTTGCAAAATCATATGCAAGAATACACTGTGCAAACCTTGCAAATGCTGGAATTCTTCCGCTCGAGTTTATAAACGAGGGTGACTATGACTGCATCGACCAAATGGACGAATTAGAGCTTCCAAATGTTTTAGAAGAAATTAAAAATGGCAGCAATGTCACTTTAATAAATAAAACCAAAGGTGTTACTGTAAAAGTAAATGCAATTTTGACTGAACGTGAAAGGCAAATGGTCGTGGCAGGCGGTTTGTTAAACTACACAAAAGAAAATTCATAAATTGATGGAGGAAATTATGGCTGATATTAAAAAAATTCAAATGACTACCCCACTTGTCGAGATGGACGGCGACGAAATGACAAGAATAGTATGGCAGATGATTAAAGATGTGCTTATCTACCCATATGTAGACTTAAAATCCGAGTACTACGACCTAGGACTTGAGTACAGAGAAAAAACAAAAGACCAAGTTACAGTGGACTCTGCAATTGCAACGAAAAAATATGGTGTAGCCGTAAAATGCGCGACTATCACTGCAAACGCCGAAAGAGTTAAAGAGTATAATCTTACCGAGATGTGGAAATCACCTAACGGCACAATAAGGGCGATACTAGACGGTACTATCTTTAGAGCGCCTATCATCGTAAAAGGCATTACTCCTTACATACCTACATGGACAAAACCAATTACAATAGCAAGACACGCATATGGCGACGTTTATAAAAACTCCGAGGTGAGAGTGACAGACGGCAAAAAAGCAGAACTTGTAGTCACAGATAAAAACGGCAACGAAGAACGCGTTTTAATCCATGACTTTGACGGCGACGGAATTATCCAAGGTGTGCACAACCTAGATTCAAGCATCGGCAGTTTTGCAAGATCTTGTATGAACTATGCGCTTGATACAAAACAAGATTTATGGTTTGCCACAAAAGATACTATTTCAAAAACATACGACCACAGCTTTAAAGACATCTTTAACGATATTTTTGATGCCGAGTATAAAGAAAAATTCGAGAGTGCTGGCATTGAATATTTCTACACACTAATAGACGATGCAGTTGCGCGTGTCGTAAGAAGTGAAGGCGGATACATTTGGGCTTGTAAAAACTATGACGGCGACGTAATGAGCGACATGGTAGCAACAGCCTACGGTAGCCTTGGCATGATGTCATCAGTTTTAGTATCTCCAGACGGTGTATATGAGTACGAAGCAGCGCACGGCACAGTACAAAGACACTATTATAAACACTTAAAAGGCGAGCCTACTTCGACAAACAGCGTTGCAACTATTTTTGCTTGGAGCGGTGCTCTGAGAAAAAGAGGCTCACTAGACGCTAACCCTGAGCTTGAAAAATTTGCCGATGCACTAGAAAAAGCAACTATCGCAACTATTGAAGGTGGCGTAATGACAGGAGACTTATACTGGCTGTCAAACCTAGAGAATAAAAAATCAGTTACGACAGAAGAATTTTTGCTAGCTATTAACGAAAATTTGAGAGGAATTCTTTAAAATGAGCAACAGTTTAAACCCTGCCTATAACAGGGATAATATTTCAATGTCGGTAATACGCCGTTTACCACGCTATTACCGCTATCTAAATGAACTTCAAATTAATGGTATATCTAAAATTTCATCAAAAGAATTGTCCCAAACTATGGGATTTACCGCCTCACAAATCCGCCAAGACTTTAATTGTTTTGGTGGATTTGGTCAGCAAGGCTACGGATATAACGTAAGCCAGCTCAGAGATGCAATAGGCGAAATATTAGATGTTGGTGCAAATAAAAAATGTATAATGATAGGCGCCGGTAACCTTGGAAAGGCTTTACTTTCTATTAATTTTGAAAGACTCGGTTTCAACCTACTAAAAGTTTTTGATAACGATCCCGACATAATCGGCACCGAAATTAAAAACTTTAAAATTTCTTCTTGTGAAGATTTAGCCGATTTTTGCACTAACCAAAAAATTGAAATGGCGATAATTTGCGTACCTTCAAGCGCTGTAAAAGAGCTTGCAAACACTCTTTACGAAAACAACGTCAAAGCATTTTGGAATTTTTCCCACTTTGACATCTCCCTTATCTATTCCGATGTTAAGGAAGAAAGTGTGCACTTAAACGACAGTTTAATGGCTCTAGGATTTATGATATAAAAAGCACGGTGAATGACTTTAAAATCTCAGTCATTCACCGTGCTTTTTATATATTCGCTTTAAAAATCTTCAAGTTTTACGGGCGTCGATATTTTTGTGTTAAAAATCATTACCGCTTCCCTTTTTGCTGGTTTTCCTAGTGCATACATTGATTTTGTCGAACTATTAAAGTGCTCAAAATCTACGGTCCTGTTATACTTTGTGGGAAAGTCGTTTACTATTTTTATCCCCTCTTGTATATAAGGTCTTTTTCTATAATATGGGTCAAATAGATGTATGTTGCTTTTATCAAAACCTGTCATTAACACATAGTGCCAGTCCTCGTGAATAAGCCTTGAAATAGCCACGCCACCTCTTTTTAAACCCTCCATCACTATGCTGCCCTCTTCGACGCTTACAGCCTCTCCTGCGACATATTCGCAGTGTATTGGAAAGTTCCTTACCCTACCGTACTGATTTAACCAATTGCTTAAAAACATCATGGCAACTTTCGACGTGCCTTTTTTACCGCAAATACCTTTTGCATCTATGGTGTCAAGACAATATGCCATTATGTATTTAATAATATCAGAGGGTATATCTTCTCTTTCAAAAAGATATCCTATTGCGTTCAACATTGTGGTGGGGCCGCAGTCATACTCTGACTTTTGATAGGATAGGGGTATTTTCATTCTCTTGTCTCCATTTCATAAACTCATTTAAGTACTTGCTTGATATATCATATTATATGATTTTTTGTCCGCTTTTGTCAATTATTTAAAAGGAAAAACTTAAATTTCACAGGTTAATTTTGCGTAAAATCTCATATAGCTCTTCACTATTAAGATTTGAGTTTAAATATTTTATTAAATCCTTATTAGAAATATATTTTGGAAGTCCTAGTTCGCTTAACAAGGCTTCTTTATTTTTTTTGCTGTCCGGCTTTCCAGTTAAACCTAAATTAAATAAATCCGCCACAGTGAAAGTACTCTCATTTAGCTTTTCTTCTTTTGCACAGCTTTTAATCGCCTCTAAAATCTCGCTTGCCTCTATACCCTCTACGCCCAAAAGTCCTTCTTTAGACGAAACAGCCTTGCGCCTCTCCTTGCCTTTAGTCGGTTTTATGTATGCGTTTTGGATTTTATCGTCAGATATAAATGACTTCAAATGGTTTCTAATCAAAAAACCTGCCGAATCGCTATCGGTTAAAATAATTATGCCTTTTTCATTTGCAAGTTTTTTTATATAGGCTTTCTTACTCTCGTCTTTAAATATTCTAAATCCATTGGTTTGAATTACTATCGTGTCGATTACACTTAAAACTTTTTGTTTATCGTATTTTCCTTCTACAATTATCGCCTGTTGTATTTTATACAAAGCTCTCACCCGCCTTTTGTAATAACTAAAAGTTTTGCAATGAGACTTTCAAGTACTGTCTTGTCGTCAAGCTTCGAGCTTTTAAGTTCAAAGTCAGTCTTTAAGAAAAGACTTAAACATTCTTCAACCTTTTGTGTAGAGAGATTTCTGCCGTCTCTTTGTGCATATTTTAGCCTAAACTCCCTACCCTTGTAGTCTCCGTACTCGCTGGGTCCTAAGTTCGATTTACCTGCCTCTAAAGAGCATTTTACCCTATAAATATCTACAAACGCCGAGGATAAAACCGCTAAAATAGGCACCGCTTTCTCACCCATATAAAACAGTTTGTCAAGAAGCTCGTATGACTTTGAAAAATCTGAATTTAGTATACATTTTGAAAGTTCAAACACAGTCGCCTCTACACTTTTTGAGACGACCGCATCCATATGCTCTAAAGTAATTTCGCCCTCTTTTACATAAAGGCAAAGCTTTAAAAGTTCATTGTTAATCGCTGTAAGGTCATTGCCTACATATTCCACAAGCCTTTGTGCATTCTCTTTTTTTATTCTACAATTGTTTTTCTCCGCCGTTTTATATATATACTTTTCAAGCTCTACACCTGTTTTTCGGCTAAACTCTACTATTGCACCAACCTTGTCTATCGCCTTATATAGATTTTTATACTTTCCAAGACTTTTTCCCGATACATTTGCAGTAGGATAGTAAAAAATAAGTGCAGTGCTAGGTGGCAAGCGCTCTACAAGTTCTAGTAACTTGTCTCTGTCCACCGCAGATTTTTCCTCTAGCGCATAGTCATGAACTAACACACATTTTTTATCCGCCATAAAGGGCAGGGCAAGTGCTGCATCTGCAATTTTATCTATGTCAGCCTCATAATTAAATTCATTAAAGTTAAAGTCGGGGAAATTTTGTGGCACCATCTTTTTAAGCATTCTTTCAAGGTAGGTTTTCAGCACTAACTTTTCTTCGCCGACTAAAAAGTATACTGGTAAATATTCCCCACCGCTTAGATGTGCCTTCAAGTCACTCTCTCTCATCACTGCCATTAGTTTTCACTCCTTATGCTAAACTTCTTGTCTTTTCCGATATTTGCGAGAAAGTACTCTTCCTCTAAAATAATATAGTTTCCATTTTTAATGTTTTCGCTGAAATTTTCTTTTGCTATTACAGCTAGTGCAGAATTTATCTTCGTTTCATCACTGCACACTAATGCTAAATCTGCGTTTGTCTCTGTACTTTCTAGCGCATTTTTTTCAAACACAACTGTCGTGCCATAAATACTTAGATAGCTTATATCGCCCCTTAGCTCATATTTTATCGATATATCTTTATCTTCAAAGGGATAATACTCAACACCCTCAGCCGTTTCATCAATTTCTTTTTCTACGTTCAAAATCTTTTTAATTTCATGAGAGGCGTCTTGCTCTGCCTTTGTCTCATAAGCAAGTTGCATGGTGACCTCGCTTATTCCTAAATTTTTAAGCTCGTATGCACCCTTTGCATAGTCGTCTTCACCACTGCAAACAATTGCAGCCTCTCCCTCGTGCACCAGTGCAACAAACGCAGTATTTCCCGATGGTATATATAATAATTTCACCATGTCTACACTACCGATATACGTACAAACCACCGCTGTCAGATATACAAATCCTAGTGATATTAAACTTGTCCTAATCAAGTACTTTCGACCTCTTAGTACCAATGCCACCGAAATAATTATCACTGTAAAAACAAAGAGAAGTGTCGCTATTTCCCTAGAAAAAAATGTAGTTAATCCCTTAATTTCTGCAAGATTTCTTATTATAAGTACCGCCAAATCTAAAATCATGTCGACTATATTTCCTATAAATCCGCCAAACGGTGAAATAAGCATAATAAAGCTTAGTATTATTACAACAGAAAAAATCGGTGTCAATATTGTAGAATTTAAAACTGCCATGAAATTTACGGAATTAAAAAACAGTAAACTCACAGGAATTATCGTTATATTTGCCGAAACTGCAACACTAAGGCTTGCGCAAATAAAAATATATACTTTCTTTAGTATAAGCAAAAAGACATTCTTAGCTTTTTCATCGCTTTCTTTTATTACAAAAAATTTTAGTTTATCATATATTTTATCATAAAACAAAATTATTCCAAGTGTTGCCGTCATAGATAGGATAAACCCTAAATCTATTGCCGAAAATGGGTTT
Source organism: uncultured Eubacteriales bacterium (assembly GCA_964370115.1). Lineage (GTDB taxonomy): Bacteria > Bacillota > Clostridia > Oscillospirales > Acutalibacteraceae > SIG603. The sequence goes on along the minus strand of CAYJIA010000020.1, from coordinate 9,265 downwards.
ATCAAGCATATTAAAAAGCAGGCAAAGCCCAAGGAGTTTAGGCTGTCGGTATCTGCTCCGAAAAAATTTGATATACATATTAATATGAGCATTATACCACTTCTTACAACACTTGTGCCAAAGCCACAAAGTGTCATATAAAACAGTATAAAAGCTATGACAATTAAGTAAATAAATTTTTTACCCTTAAAAATTTTCCTTAGTAAAAATATCACCGCAAAGGTAATTATGCTTATATGCATACCCGAAACGACTAAGATATGATTTAGTCCCGTGCGACTAAACAATTCGTTCATTTCATCATCTATGGCATCTCTGTCGGCTAAAATCAAGGCTTTAACCATATCGTTATTACTTACACTATCGTCTATCACGAAGCTAAAATAATTCCGAATTTGTAAAATGTAGTAGAAAATAGATTTGTTATCCACTTCTTCAACATATATTTCTTTGTTATTGCTTTCAAATGCATACATATGAAGATTATCAGAGTAGTTCTGTTTTGCCGTGCTTAAAATACCCACGTCGTCATAGGAGAAGAAATCCGCTTTAAATGCTATTTCATCAAACTCATCCGCCCTTATTTCTTCAAAACTGTAAAGCCTTACAGTAATATCCGAAACATCAGTTAGCTCTTCTTGTGTTTTGCCTATCTTATTTATTTTTACATCTAGTGCATTTGCATTTTCACTTTTAGGTAAAACCTCTAAAATTTCGCCACTTGCAAAGTAGGTTTCATTTTCTAAAATATCTACTGTCCCACCTGCTGTAAGGCCGAAAACAAACATCATAAGCACCGCTAAGACAAGTGTAAAGCTTGATACCATAAGGCTAAATAAGTTCTTCTTTTTAAGATAGAACACCATAAAAGCTGTCACTAGACTAGCCGATGCACCTACAGCCAACAATGGTACATGAAAACTTTCGGGCAGAAAAAGGGCGACCAAAAGCCACAGTACATAGGAAAATCCTAAATAGACAAATGGTCGCTTCATAATCTTATCCTCGCATCATCTTATTTGAAAAATAAAGGTAGAGGCTCTAGGTAAATAATATCGTCTCTGTCTCTTGCATCACCTTCGGCTAGTACGCAAGCTTTGCCCACGATGACCGCCTCGGTTTGTTCTAAAAGTTTCTCGATTGCCACAAGGCTTTCACCTGTGCTTATTACATCGTCGACAATTAAAACCTTTTTACCTTTAAGGTTTTCGCAGTCTGCCTGTGAAAAATACAAGGTTTGCTCTGCCGCTGTTGTAATTGAATTAACTTTTACACTTATGGGATTTTGCATATAGGCCTTAATGCCTTTTCTTGCAACAACATAATCTCTGCACCCAATTCTTGCCATTTCATAGGCAAGCGGTATGCCTTTTGACTCTGCTGTGACAACTATGTCGTGCTCTGGGCATTTTTCCACCAATGCCTTTGACACAGCCTCTGTAATTTCAACATCTGAAAACATTACAAACCCTGCAATGTCTAGTTTGTCATTTATGGGGCATATCGGTAAATCTCTTTCTACCCCAGCTATCGTAATTTTATAAAATTCACTCATTTTAACAATTCTCCTTAACCCATTTTACCCGACAGTTTTTCTCCGCCTAAAAGGTGAAAATGCAAGTGTTTTACACTTTGTGCTCCGTCGTCGCCACAGTTTGTAACTATTCTAAATCCGTTTTCAAGCCCTAGCTCTTTTGAAAGCAATGCTGCACGCTCAAAAATTTTCGCCACTACTGCACTGTTTGTTTCATCAATTTCTCCAGCACTTTCTATATGCTGTTTTGGGATAATCAACACATGGCATTTTGCCTGTGGGGAAATATCTTTAAAAGCTAGTAAGAACTCGTCTTCGTAAACTTTGTTACAAGGTATATCTCCACCTACTATTTTACAAAAAATACAATCCATTTTCAAGACTCCTTTACATCATTTTTTCAATAATTTTTGGAAGTGCTAAAACTGCCTCGTCAAGCTTTGTAATGTCCTTTGCCCCCGCCATTGCAAAATCAGGTTTTCCGCCGCCGTTTCCACCTGTTACTTGTGCAACTTCTTTTGCAATAAGTCCTGATTTCAGGCCTTTTTCCATTGCCAATTTACTACAACTTACAGCAATACTTGCTTTTTCGCCCATAACACCTATAAAGACGCCTACTATACCTGTGTCAGTTGTGTTTCCACGGTCTTTCACGCTATCACACATACTTTTTAGTGCGTTTGAATCTGCCGAGTTTACAATAGCGGATACAATTTTTATGCCATTTACATTCATCGCATTCTCAAACACAGACTCAATGTCTTTTTTGCTAATTTTTTCATTTAGGTTTTTAAGGTCTGTTTCTACCTTTTTAAGGTCTGCAACCACTTGTTTAGCCTTGTTTGGAATATCCGATGTATTTTGAGCTTTAAGCGCCGTTGCTGTTTCGTTTAATATAACATTGGTATTGTGAATTAATTTAAGCACGCCTGCACCTGTAACAGCTTCAATTCTTCTAACACCTGATGCAACCGATGACTCTGACACAATTTTGAATAGTCCTAGTTTTGAAGTATTGTCAACATGAGTACCACCGCAGAACTCTTTTGAGTATTCACCCACGCTTACAACTCTTACTATGTCTCCATATTTCTCGCCAAACAGTGCTATAGCACCTTTTTTTCTAGCCTCTTCAATTGTCATCTCTTCGCAAGTTACATCATGAGCCGAAAGTATATGTGCATTTATTAGCGTTTCAATTGCAATAATTTGATTGTCATCCACCGCTGAAAAATGTGTAAAGTCAAAACGCATTCTTTTTTCGTCGACTAGCTGTCCTGCCTGCTCAACATGGTTTCCTAAAACTTTTTTAAGTACCGCTTGTAGCATATGAGCCGCAGTATGATTACGCATTATCGCACGTCTTTTTATGACATTTACCATGGCTTTTACAGGGTCTCCTACTTTAATTTCGCCTTTTTCTACAATGGCAGTATGAATGTAAATTCCGTCTGCATTTTTTGTAGTTGTGCTTACGTCTATATTAAAATCTTTACCCTCTATAACACCGCTATCGCCAACTTGTCCGCCACTTTCAGCATAAAATGGTGTTGTATCAAGTACAATAGCAACTTCATCATCAAGGTAAGCTTCGCTTACAAGCTTGCTGTCTTTTACTATAGCAAGTATTTTCGCATCTGCCTTAAATTCTTCATATCCTACAAACTCTGTAGCAGCTATGCCCTCAAACAATTCAGAAGAACCTTTCCATGCGTCTGCACCTGCATTTTTCCTTGCATTTCTGGCACGTTCTCTTTGTTTCATTAAAAGAGCTCTAAATCTGTCCTCGTCTACCATTATTCCTTTTTCCCCTAAAATTTCTTTTGTAAGATCTATAGGGAAGCCGTAGGTATCGTTTAGTTTAAATGCATGGTCGCCTGATAGCACACCGTTTTTTGCCTCTTCCACTAAGTTTGAAAGCAGTGCCAAGCCTTGATCTATAGTTTTGTGGAAGTTCTCTTCTTCAAAATCTATAAGTTTTACTATCATATCCATTTTGTCTAATAGCTCTGGATATGCATTTTTATTGCAATCTACAACAGTATTTGCAATCTTTGATAGGAATGGCTCATTTACTCCTAAAAGCTTACCATGTCTTGCCGCACGGCGTAGAAGTCTTCTAAGAACATAACCTCTACCCTCGCTTGAAGGTCTGACGCCATCGCCCATCATAAATACAGTACTTCTAATGTGGTCTGTTATAACCCTTAGAGAAATATCTGTTTTGTCACTGTCGCCATAGTTTACACCTGAGATTTTTGATATATGTTTCATTATGTCTTGCATAGTATCAACTAGGAAAAGATTCCCTACATCTTGCATTACACAGGCTAGTCTTTCAAGACCCATGCCTGTATCTATATTTGGATTTTCAAGTGGTGTGTAGTTGCCTTTTCCGTCACTATCAAACTGAGTAAACACAAGGTTCCACACTTCCATAAATCTGTCGCACTCACAGCCTACTTTACAATCAGGCGAGCCGCAGCCACTCTCTTCACCCCTGTCAAAGTAAATCTCAGAACAAGGACCACAAGGACCTGCGCCATGCTCCCAGAAATTGTCTTCTTTGCCAAGTTTATGCATATGAGATGGGTCAACACCTATCTCTTTTGTCCATATATCATAAGCCTCATTGTCATCAACATATACAGAGCAGTGTAGTTTATCCACAGGGATAGAAAGCTCTTTTGTAAAAAACTCCCACGCCCAGCTGCAAGCCTCTTTTTTAAAATAGTCGCCAAAAGAGAAGTTGCCTAGCATTTCAAAATAAGTTCCGTGTCTTGCTGTAATTCCAACTCTTTCAATATCAGGAGTTCTGATACATTTTTGACAGGTAGCAACACGTTTTCTAGGTGGTGTCACCTCTCCAGTAAAATATTTTTTCATAGGAGCCATTCCCGAGTTTATTAAAAGCAAGCTCTTGTCGCCGTCTGGCACTAAAGAATAGCTTTTAAGCCTTAGGTGACCCTTGCTCTCGAAAAATTCGAGAAATTTCTCTCTTAACTCATTAAGACCCATCTTTTGCATGTTTAACTCTCCGTTTCAATAAAAAATTAATAAAATACCTAAAAAACCATAAAAACAAAAAAACAGACTTCTCCCCCAATATTATGGGACGAAGAAATCCGTGGTACCACCCAAATTGCATAAAACTATGCCACTTGTAGTGCTTTTAACGCAAGCTTACGCCTTTACTTTCATAAAGAATGCCACAAATCGTGTGTTTTACTAGAAAACAAGGGACGGCATGAGTGTAATTTGTGCCTTAAAAAGCTCTCAACAAACGCTTTTCTCTCTGTAAGAAAAAACACTGTTAATCCCTGCATGTTAACATATTGTAAACATTATATACTCAAAAATTTAATTTGTCAAATACTATTTACATACTTATTTCTTTTGTGGTATTATGTATTTAGTTGCTCACGCAACAATAAAATTAAATTTAAACTTTGGAGGAAATAACTATGCAATATGTTGATTTTAAACTAGACGGCAAAAAAGTTTCTCGTTTTGGACTTGGATGTATGCGTCTACCTAAAATGACAAACGAAAAAGGTGAAGAAGTTATTAACGAACCCGAGGCAATAGCGCTTATCAGAAAAGCTATTGACCGTGGTGTAAATTACATCGACACAGCCTATCTTTATCCTGGCAGTGAAGTTGTTGTTGGTAAGGCTTTAAAAGACGGTTACAGAGAAAAAGTAATACTTGCAACAAAACTTCCTATGAACCTTGTAAACTCAAAAGAAGATTTGCAAAAGCTTTATGAAGAAGAAGTGGAGCGTTTACAAGTTGAGCATATAGATGTTTATTTCCTACATAATCTATATATGTCAAACTGGGAAAGAGTTGTAAAGCACGAAGCACTTGACTTTGTGTCAAAACTAAAAGAAGCTGGCAAAATTAGCTATATCGCCGTGTCAATGCATGAGAGGTACGAGCATTTTGAAATGGTATTAGATTACTTTAAATGGGACCTTGCAATGATACAATATAACTACTATGACAAATATTATCAAGCAGGCTATAAAGGTCTACACTATGCAACTGCAAAAGGAATTCCTGTCGTTTCCATGGAATCACTTCACGGCGGAATGCTTTCTACAGATGTTCCCAAAAAAGTTGAAGATGCTTTTGGCGACTGGAAAAAAGACGTATCAAACGCAGAAAAAGCTTTTATGTGGCTATACAACCAACCTGAAGTTACTGTCATATTAAGCGGTGTTTCGACCATGGAACAGCTTGAAGAAAACCTAAGAATATTTGACAAAGCAGAGTGTAATATACTAAGTGAAGAAGAAGAAGCACTTTACGATAAAGCAAGAGAGACTTGGGAAAGCTTTGTAAATATTGAGTGCACTGCCTGTGGATACTGTATGCCATGTCCAAAAAATGTTGATATCCCTATGATTTTCAAAGTTTGGAATGACTATGCAAAAACACCTGGACAAAAATGGCTTTATAACCTTATGATGACTCAAGCTGGCAAAGACTTTACAAACTGTGTAAACTGTGGCAAATGTTCAAAAATGTGCCCACAAAAGTTTGATATTCCTGCAAGACTAAAAGAGGCACACGATATACTTACAGCTTAAAAAATTTCATTATTTTGACAAAAAATAAAAGTTTTAATAAATCTTTTTCAAAAGATTTCGGGTTCTTAGGGCAGAGCCCTGAGGCGTTTTCCGCAGAAAACGAAAACTTTTGCCTTAGAAGAGCTTTTTTGAAGGTGAATTTTGCCCTAAAGGGGCAAAAGAGGAAGGTTTTTGCGATAGAAAAAGCTTCCTTCCACCCCATTTTGTGCAATATTTTTTGTTGATGGTTTTTATACGCTTAGGTCACGGTTTTTCCGTGACCTATTTTTTTGCTATATCAAACTAAATAAATATTTGAGGGTTTTTGCATTGACAATGGGTATTTTGCGTGATACTATCGCATTAAGATATATCTTTTCCCTCACATTTAGCGTACTTCTTAATTTAATTAAGCAAATTTCGGTAAAATATGTAATTAAAGTTTTTAATCATACGTATATTTATCTATAAATTGCTTTTAAAATGAAAGGAGCAAACGCTATGACAACTTGGTTTAAGGCTGCTGGCATACGTGCGATTAAAACTGTTGCACAAACCGCCGTGGCAATGATAGGTACTACAGCACTTATTGACGAGGTACACTGGATTGCAGTCGTATCCGCCTCTGTACTTTCAGGAGTTTTGTCCATGCTGACCTCTGTTGCAGGACTTCCTGAGGCAAAGGAGGAAAACGGTGGTAGCGATTAAAAAAATGTTATGTCCCGAAAGTGTTTATGAGCTTAAATCACCAAGCGAAATAAAACCCGAGTGTATAATAGTTCATAACACAGCAAACAACGCACCAGCTGTAAACGAAGTCAGTTTTATGTTGAAGAAAAACAAGCCATATTCGTTTCACTATGTTATCGACGACAAGGAAATTATTCAGTGTTTACCCGAAACACGCTGTAGCCTCGACACAAAAAACAAAAGAGGCAAGGACTATTTAAAAGGAATAAACATCGAAATTTGCCATTCATTAAGCGGCGGTGACAAGTTTTTCAAGTCAGAAGAGAACACGGCAGAATATATCGCCTCAATTTTAAGACGATATAACTGGGATTTGGAAAAAGTTAAAAAGCATCAAGATTTTGACGGTACCTATTGCCCTCATCGCACTCTCGATCTTGGTTGGGAACGCTTTTTGAATTTAGTAAAAAAGTATTTCGACAAAACCGATAACGAAGAAGCATCGGCACCGACAAGCGCTATCAAAACAGGTGACCTAGTAACTGTCAGCTCAAACGCCCATTATTACAAAAGCACAAAGCCTATTCCCTCTTGGATTAAAAACGACAAATGGTATGTCGACAGCGTTTTAGACGATAAGGTTATAATTAACACAAACCTACTCTCGACTCAGTCTATAAACACTGCGATACATTCAAAATTTCTGACAGTTCTTAAAACTTCGAATGTTTACAAAGTAAAAGTCGCACCGCAAAGTGGCATAAATTGCCGAACGGGACCCAGTTCAAGACATAAAATAATCACCACTTTTTCTAAAGGCACTGCTCTTACAGTTACACATGAGGAAAAAAACTGGGGAAAAACTGCTATGGGTTGGATTAATTTGGACAATACCACCCGAATGTAATTAGCAAATTTCACATATTTTCGAGCTGTTTGGGTATATAGTTTTACAAGTTGCAGAAAAATGCAAGTCTTTGATAATTGACTTGCATTTTTCGCCTTGTAATGCTATAATTATGCCATACTTATTAATAAATTTGCAGTATCGAAGTTGCAAAAATTCAATTTTAGGAGAAACCAACATGAGTTTAAACGAAATGTCAAGTGCAAAGGTTCAAGAGTTATACGAAACAACAAAAAAAGAATATGATGAATTTTTGGCGCAAAATCTTAGCCTTAACATGGCCAGAGGAAAACCAGGAGCCGACCAACTTGACCTTATAAATGATATGTTAAGCACAGTTGACAAAGATACGAATGTCTATGGCTTAACAGGCGATGACTACCGAAATTATGGTATTTTAGACGGCATACCAGAAATGAAAGATATTTTTTCAGAAATACTTGATGTACCACAATCAAATATTATTGTAGGAAACAACTCAAGCCTTACCATGATGTTTGCGACAATCAACAGAGGTTTTACCCATGGCTTTAACGGCAATGCTCCATGGTGCACTGTAAGCGATAGAAAATTTCTATGTATCGTCCCAGGCTATGACAGACATTTTTCAATTACAGAGTACTTTAACTTTGAAATGATAAATATTCCTATGCTTCAAGACGGTCCTGACATGGATATGATAGAAGAACTTGTGAAAAATGACGCCTCTATTAAAGGTATTTGGTGTGTGCCAAAATATTCTAATCCTACAGGAAATACTTATAGCAGTGAGGTTGTAAAGAGATTTGCAAATCTTAAACCTTTGGCAAAAGATTTTAAAATTATGTGGGATAACGCATACTGTGTCCACGACTTAGAGGACTCTACCGACGATTTATTAAATATCTACACAGAATGTGTAAATGTCGGAAGTCAAGACATGGTGTTTGAATTTGCCTCTACATCAAAAATCACTTTCCCTGGCGCAGGCGTTGCCGCAATGGTGTCAAGCGAAAACAACATGAAAGATTTAAACGCCCAGTTTAATGTAGAAATGATAGGCCCTGATAAATTAAATCAACTACGACATGCGCTTTACCTAAAAGATTTTGACGGCGTAAAAGCTGTTATGCAAAAGCACAAATCTATTTTAAATCCTAAATTCAACATGGTTTGTAAAACACTTGACGAGGAGCTTTCCTCTTTAGGCATTGCAAGTTGGAATACTCCAAGAGGAGGTTACTTTGTAAGCGTAGACGTTTTAGACGGATGTGCAAAACGCGTTGTAGCCCTTTGTAAAGATGCTGGAGTTACACTAACAGGTGCAGGTGCTACCTTCCCATATGGTAAAGACCCAGATGATAAAAACATAAGAATTGCACCAACTTTCCCACCGCTTAGCGAACTAGAAACCGCGATGAAACTATTTTGCGTTTGTGTAAAGCTTGCTGTTTGCGAAAAGAAACTTTGATAAAAAAGAGCCGAAAGGCTCTTTTTTAATTAATAATTAATAGTGAATAATGAATAATTATGGTGGAAAATGCTATGCATTTTCTTATATTTTAATAACACCAATGGCAC
>CAYJIA010000019.1:0-38789 GCA_964370115.1 uncultured Eubacteriales bacterium | reverse complement strand
TTTAGTCTTTAGTCAAAAATTTAGTCTTTAGTCAAAAAAACATGGAGGTAATAAATCATGATTAATATATTAATAGTCGAAGACGACTACGAACTTCGCAAGCTTTTTCATACCGTTATAAGCGAGAAAGGATATAATGTTTTAACAGCCACAGACGGTATAGAGGCATTCGACGTGCTTGATGAAAACCAAGTTGATTTAGTAGTATCAGATGTAATGATGCCTAGAATGGACGGTTTTGAGCTTATAAAGAATTTAAGGCAAACGGGATACACCATGCCCACTCTACTAATCACCGCAAAAGACAGTATATTTGATAAAAGACAAGGCTTTATAGCAGGTACCGATGACTATATGGTAAAGCCCGTAGATGTAAACGAAATGATGTGGCGTATAGAAGCTCTTTTAAGAAGGAGCGGTTTAAACTCTGACAATGTTATTACAATAGGAAACACACAGTTTAACGGAGATACGCTTGTTGTATCAAGTAAAACCGAAGAAGTCGAGCTACCTCAAAAGGAATTTAACCTACTTTTCAAACTCGTTTCATCAAAAAACAAAATCTTTACAAGAAGGCAACTAATGGACTATGTATGGGGAGTCGACACAGAGTCTGACGAGCACACCTTAGATGTTCATATAAGTAGGCTTAGGGTAAAGTTTAAAAACAATCAAGATTTTGAAATCGCCACAGTAAGAGGACTTGGGTTTAAGGCGGTGGAAAAATCGTGAGAAAAAAACATAAGATAAGCACTATTTTTTCCTTTTCTATATTTTTTCTACTTATGGGCTCTATTCCACTAGGTATAATAGCAAACAATTTCTTCCCTTTTGATTTTGGCTATAGGGGGACTCCAATTTTTAGATTGATTTTTGCAGTTTTAGCGAGTGCTCTTGTCGGAACTATCGCCTCAAAGCTTGTGAGCAAAAATTCAATTAATACTATAAAAGAACTTGACGATGCCACAAAAGAAATTGCAAGTGGAAATTACAGTATAAGGATAGATGAAAAAAGCAATTTACTAGAGCTTAACAACATGGCGCATAACTTTAATCTCATGGCAAAGGATTTAGCCATGACACATATAATGAACAATGACTTTATAGGAAATGTGTCACATGAATTCAAAACTCCTCTTGCTGCAATTGAGGGTTATGCCACCTTGCTAAATAAAGATGATGTATCCGCCGAAAAAATCAAGGAATACTCCGAGAATATAATTTTAAACTCAAAGCGCCTTGCTAAAATGACAGGAAATATATTACTGCTGTCATCACTTGACAACAGCAGTAATCTTTTAAATAAGTCGACTTTCTCTCTCGACGAGCAAATCCGTGAGATTGTTTTATTATTTGAAAAAAATTGGACGGAGAAAAACTTAGAGCTTGATATAGATTTAGACGAAATAGACTATTTGGGCGACCCCGAACTCCTGTCTCATGTTTGGCAAAATTTATTTTCTAACGCTGTAAAATTTTGCGACGAAAACGGCACAGTAAACCTAAAACTGTCAAAAAGTAAAAACGAAATTAATTTCACAATCTCAAACACAGGTAAAGGTGTAAGTGAAGAGGATAAAGAAAAAATATTCGAGAAATTCTATCAGGCTGATAAATCTCGCTCTTCAAAAGGAAACGGCCTCGGACTTTCAATAGTCAGTAAAGTTATAGAACTACATAGGGGAAAAATCGAGGTATCAAGCGAACTTTATAAAAGTACGACTTTCATAGTTACTCTTCCTCTTTAGGCATATAGTTACTTGCTATATACTCCGCTATACCCTTAAAAACACTTGCAGTTGGGTTTTCTCCTCTTGTCGCCCCCTCGTCTAACACGACTATTACATACGACTCTTCCCCGTCTGTCACATAACCTGCATACCAGTAATTTAGTAGCGCTTTTTCATCAACTAGTATGCCAGTTTGCGCCGTTCCTGTTTTTGTGCCAATTGTATACCCTTCAACAGCGCCTTCTCTGCCTGTGCCATATTTTGCGGCACTTTCCATATAACTCTTAATCTTGTCGGCAACGGTTTTTTCCATCACCGATAAGTCAGAGCGACTGTCTGTGTAGGGAATGATTTCTTTGTCATCTGAAACTTCCCCTAAATATACCGACGGAGCCGTATAAATTCCCTCAGATATTATCGTGTTTACAACCGAAGCCACTTGTAGCGGCGTCACAGTTACATCACCTTGTCCTATGGAAAAATTTGCAAGTGTTCCGTTTTGTAGTGTTTGGGCACTAGGAATATTACCGCTGTCGCTGTAATATTCTTCATACAATTTTGTCGGAACACCAAGCCCAAAATTAATTGCGGTTTCGTACAGCACCTGCGAGGACAACCTAAACCCTAAATTAATAAAATAAGAGTTACAAGAATGTTGTACAGCAGTGTGCAAATTCACGCTCCCATGTGCTGTATCGTTAAAACAAGACATAGAAATCCCATCAACAACCGTTTCGCCTGTGCATACAAATTCCTCATCTGGGTCGACTCCGCTGTTAAGTGCCGCTGTAGCCATTACAAGCTTAAACACTGAGCCTGGCGCAAAGGCAGAAAACGCCCTGTTCACCATGGGTGCATCTTCACTTTCAAACGCGACATCCAGCTCATTTTGATTGTAAGTCGGAGTACTCACGACGGCTTTAATCTGTGCATCGGGTGAACTTAAAACCACTACCGCTCCCTTTTCTAAATTTTCGGCATAGGACTGTGCCACTTCTTGTATTTCGCGGTCTATGGTAAGGGCTATTCCCGCCTCACTAATATCTAATGTATTTTCGTAAGAGCGCTCCTCGCCTAAAATCATATTGCCAATGGCATTTGAAGTGTAATTTATCACAAGGCTTCCGCCTGTTTTGCTTAAAATCTCGTCAAATGCTTTTTCTATCCCCGTAACGCCGTTTCCAGAGCCGTCTATATAACCTATTAAATTTGAGGCTAGACTTTCCTCCTCATATCTTTGTGGCACTTCAAAAAAATCCACATATTCACCGTCAGTCCTAACATCTACTTTTATAGAATAAGGCTTTCCGTCTTGTATTAGCTGCGACGGGTCAGGCAAATAGTTTGTGATTTTTTTTGCCTCATCTATGCTTTTAGTGTCTGGCATTACCACGGCGAGCGTACTTTCATCTACATTTGTAAGTGGACGTAGCGCGCAGTCATATATTGTTCCCTTTGAGGTTGTTATCAGTGCCGAGCTTTGGCTTTGATTTGCAACTACACTGCTAAAGTCATTATTAAATGATGCAAAATACACATTTACTATCGCATAGATATAAAGCAAGGCAAGCAATGCCATTACCACTATAAATCTTTTTTTAGAAACTAACAAAAAATCCCTCCAAGAATAAGATATAATTATTTTTGGTAGCTTTTACATATTTATACAAGGAGAATTACCATGACTCAAAACGATAAGCTAATGCACTTAATAAGTTATCTTTTAAACGAGAACGAAAATTACAGTCACATTCAAATACCTATTAGCGAAAGCGATAGAAAAAATCTTTTGCGCTCTCTTTTTAATGTGCGCCCACCAAAGCCTATAAGTGATGAATTTCTAAAAATACAAGACGCATACCTACAAAAGGAAATAAAAGAGCGTGGTATTATAGACTACAAAACTTTATCGCCTACTGCAATAAATGATAAAATATATTTGTGGCAGGGTGACATCACCACCTTGAAGATAGGCGCTATAGTAAATGCCGCAAACTCCGCACTTTTGGGCTGTTTTCAGCCTTGCCATTCTTGTATAGACAACATAATCCACACGCTATCAGGAGTACAGCTTAGGCTTGAATGTGACAAAATCATGCAAAATCAAGGTCACGAAGAAGAAACTGGCACGGCAAAAATCACATCTGCCTACAATCTTCCAAGCGACTATGTTATTCACACTGTAGGGCCTATAATTTCTGGAAAACTCACCGATAAAGATAGGGCTCTTCTTGCAAACTGCTATAGGTCTTGCCTAGAACTTGCCGTAAAAAACGAAATAGAGTCCATTGCCTTTTGCTGTATTTCTACAGGTGTTTTTTGCTTCCCACAAGACGAGGCCGCAAAGATTGCAGTCGATACGGTAATAGAGTTTTTAAAACAAGATTGCAACACATTAAACGTTGTGTTTAACGTGTTTACAGACCGCGATTTGAAAATATATCAGTCCTTGCTTTCTTTTTAAGCTATACTGTGGTACAATTGATAAAACAACAAATAAATATAGTAGGTGATAATTTTGGCTGATTTCAAACTGATTACCCCTTGCCGTTTAGGCGTTGAGGGTTTAGTTTCAAACGATTTAAAAAACATGGGTATGGAAAATGTCATATCCGAAAATGGAAGAATATTATTTGACGGCGACGAGCGCGCTATTGCAAGGGCAAATATAAACTTGAGATATTCCGAAAGGGTGCAAATCCTCCTCGGTGATTTTGTCGCAACAGATTTTGATATGCTTTTTGATGGAGTAAAGGCTTTACCTTGGGAAAACTTCATAGGGCGTGACGACTGCTTCCCAGTAAAAGGTAGCTGCGTGTCAAGCCAACTTGCAAGCGTTCCTAACTGTCAGTCTATCATAAAAAAGGCGATAGTAGAAAGGCTTAAATCAAAGTACAATATAACTTGGTTTAGCGAAGAAGGCGCAACTTATCAAGTTCAGTTTCTTATTATGAAAGATAAGGTAAGTCTTATGATAGACACAAGTGGCGCAGGACTTCACAAAAGAGGTTACAGAAAAAAAGCGACAGACGCACCGATAAAAGAAACCCTAGCCGCCGCCATGGCAAACATTGCAAGAGTTAGAAGTGACGGTACATTTTACGATCCGTTTTGTGGCTCTGGAACAGTGCTAATCGAGGCTGCAATGTATGCCCTAAATGTTGCACCTGGAATAAAAAGAAATTTCTCGGCACAAAACTTTAATTGGATAAATAAAAGCCTTTGGGACGAAGAGAGGGTTCGCGCGAAAGACCTTATCAAAAGAAACACCACTTTTACTGCAACGGGATTTGACATTGACCAAAACGCCGTAAATCTAAGCCTTGAAAACGCAAAAAAAGCAGGCATTGCAAAATGCATTGACGCAAGTGTAAGAGATATAAGAGACTTTAAATCTATAAGTGAATACGGCTGTGTTATATGCAACCCACCATATGGCGAAAGGCTTTTGGACGTAAACACTGCACGCGCAATATATAAAACCATGGGACAAGTCTTTGAGAGCAAAAGAGGCTGGTCTTACTCGGTAATAACTCCTGATGAAGATTTTGAAAAGTGCTTTGGCAAAAAAGCGGATAAGAGAAGAAAGCTTTATAACGGAATGCTAAAATGCCAGCTTTTCCAATATTTTAAGTGAGAGGAAGTAAAATTTTGAGGTATGCTCTAATTTATAACCCTGTCTCGGGCGTGAGTGGTTTGTCAAAAATTTATACCCAAAAAGTCGCCGACTACCTTAAAGAAAATGGCATGACCTGCGAAGTTTATCATAGCGATCAAAAAGGTGATCTTGAAAAAATTTCTAAAGAGATTGCAAATGGCGAAACTCCTGTAAGAATTTATGCAGTCGGAGGCGACGGCACCTTGCTTGACATTATGCGAGGTGTGGACGGTAAAGAAGGTGTAGAAATCGGAATTTTTCCCACAGGAAGTGGAAATGACTACATACGAAATTTCGGCAGCAAAGAAGACTTTTTAAACATAAAAAACCAAATAAACGGCAAATCTAAAAAAGTAAATTTAATAGACTCAAACCATGGACTTTCTGCAAATGTATGCTCTATAGGCTTTGATGCAAAAGTGGCATTTGAGATGGCAAAATTTAAAAATCTGCCACTTGTCAGCGGTTCACTTGCCTATGATTTAGCCGTTGCCAAATGCTTTATGGGTAAAGTAGGCGACGATGTTAAGGGAAGTATTTTTTTAGAAGACGAGGTAATCCCCGTCAGCGGAAGATTTCTTTTTGCACTTTGTTCAAACGGGCAATACTATGGTGGAGGATATCACTGTGCACCCACTGCAAAAACCGATGACGACTTGCTTGACATAGTTTTAATAAAAAAGCCTCCCCTTGCTAAAATCCCTAAAATGGTGCAAATATATAAAAAAGGAGAGCACTTAGACTCTCCTATGTTTAAAGATTATTTAATTTTTTATAAAGGCAAAGGTTTTGAGCTTAGCAGTGAAAAAAGTATTTTTGTAAATTGTGACGGCGAATGCAAAAAGGACAATACCGCAAAATTTATGCTAAGCAAAAAGTATATGAATTTTATAATCCCACAAAAGCTTATTTGACAATATTATCGGTGTCAAGTATGAGTGTGATAGGTCCATTATTTTGCGCGTTAATGTCCATATGTGCACCAAATTCTCCGCTTTTGACACGGTTTTCGCCAAGTTTAGCTAAAAGCAAGCTCTTAAAATATTCGTATAAACTTTTAGCCTCCTCACCCTTTTTCGCCCTGTCAAACGACGGCCTTCTACCTTTCCTACAGTCGGCAGATAGGGTGAAATTTGATATGAGCATAACGTCGCCGGATATATCGTCAAGACTTAGGTTAAGCTTGTCATTTTCATCTGTAAAAATTCTTAAATCACATATTTTTTTGGCGAGATAATCCGCTTGCTCTTTTGTGTCGGTGTTCATTACTCCTAAAAAAACCAGTAAACCTTGTCCTGTAGTCCTCTTTTCTTCTTTATCTATTACTACAGAAGCCGTGTCTACCCTTTGTACCACTGCCCTCATCTTAGTTCTCCATTTCTTTGTTTTGACATAAATTATATCATATTATTTTACAAAAAGGAAGTGTAATATCATGGACATTTTTTTGCAAAACGATACAACTAGTGCTGTTGTCTCAAGTTTTGGCGCCGAGCTTCGCTCATTTAAAAGAAAAGACGGATTTGAGCTTTTATGGCAAGGTGACCCAAAATACTGGAGCGGTAGGGCGCCTGTTTTATTCCCCATAGTAGGCGCTCTAAGAAAAGGAAAAACTCATATTGAAAATGAAGTTTACAAAATGAAACAACATGGTTTTGCAAGGACTATGGAATTTGAGATTATAAACACTCAAAGTGACAGTGTGAGCCTTGAACTTAACTCCAATGATGAAACTAAAAAGTTTTATCCATACGACTTTAACTTAGTTGTAAGTTATACGCTTTGTGATAAAGGTATCACGACGAAATTTGCCGTGAAAAATCAAAGTGCTTGCAAAATGTATTTTTGTATAGGCGGACATCCTGCATATAATATACCTCTTGATAAAAATGAAAAATTTGAAGATTATGATATTGTTTTTGAAACAGCCGAAAACACTGCTTGTCCCAAAATAAATTTAGACGAGGCATTAATTGATTTTTCTGATATTTCCTATACCCTTAAAAATGAGCGGACTATCCCCCTAAGGCATGATTTATTTTATAAAGATGCCTTGGTTTTTGAAAATTTAAACTCTAGTAGCGTCTCTTTGGTTAGCAAAGTCAGCAAAAAAGCGCTTACCATGGATTTTTCTCAGTTTAAGATGCTTGGTATTTGGTCGGCAACAAACGATGGGCCTTATGTTGCGCTTGAACCTTGGATAGGTTGTGCTACTACAATGGACGAGAGTGACCAGTTCACAAGCAAGAGGCATATAATCTGCCTAAATCCCCACGAAATTAAAGAATGTGATTTTACAACTACATATAACTAGGTAACTAGGGTGGATTTTATTTTAAAGTCTACCCTAAAACTTTTGCTGAGGCAAGTTGAAGCGATAACTTGTCTGAAATCATTGCAATAAATTCGCTGTTTGTTGGTTTTCCCCTTGTATTATGTATTGTGTAGCCAAAAAACGAATTTAATATGTCAACATCTCCCCTATCCCATGCAACTTCTATCGCGTGTCTTATAGCTCTTTCTACGCGGGAACTCGTTGTGTTGTACTCTTTTGCAACGTTTGGATAAAGTTGCTTTGTCACAGCATTTATTATGTCAGGCTCTCTTATTGCCATAATTATTGAATCTCTCAAATAGTGATATCCCTTAATATGCGCAGGCACACCTATCTGGTGTAAAATATTTGTCACTTGCACCCTCAGTGCTGGTGCGTTTAAATCGACTGTTTCTACAGTGCTGTTTTTGTTGTACGATTGCATAATTTGTTCTCCTATTTCAATTTTATTTAATGTTGGCAGTGCAAAATAACTCGCACCGGCATTTATGACTTCCTTCTCAAGTAGTGGCGTTGCATAAGACGCCGTCACCACAAAATACGGCCTAATTTCGCTGTCTTTCTTTACAGCATTTATAACTCCTAAAGCATCGATGTTCGGCATAAACAATTCCATAATTACTATGTTTGGTTTTAACTGTAATATCTTTTCAAGCAAGATTTTTCCATTTCTTCTGACAAATTCCACCTTGGCTCCAAATGAAGAAAATTTTTCTATTGTATCACTACCCCATTCACCATCTTCAGAGCAAATGAGAACATTTATAGTTTTTTCCATTTCAACCTCCTGATATTTATTTTGTGAAATAAATTTACCACAAATTTCCAGTAATTTCAAGGGGTTTTAGCGTAAATTACGAAAAATTAATTTGTCGAAAATTAGTTATTTTGACAGGTAATTATCGCAAATTATAATTATTGCTTTAAATTTAATACATTTTGTTTTTTCAAAACAGAAGAAAAACTATGGCAACTTTAACACAATTATGTGAAAAAACTGTCATAGTTTTTATTTTAGAATCTATATTATCTTTTTTAATACTTCTGTTATATCAAAATCTATACAAATCGACTGATTTTTTATTTCATTAGGTGACACCGCTTCACCTAAATTTATACAAACATATCTAGCATCTTTATTTTTATAAGTCATCTGCCAAAATGGATATTTTATTATCGACGGTGTGTTTCCACCTATTCCAAGGTCTAAAAAAAGAGTTTTTTCATCTGCATAATTTTCTAAATACCGCTCATACCGCCTCATGGCATCGTGCCATCCCTCATCCTCAACAAAGCTATTGTCGGCCCTTAAATTCATTGACATAGGCTTACCACACACAGGACAGCAAGGTATAAGTTCTGATGGTATTTTTAAGTTACTAAGACTTTCAAGCATTTTATAAACCTGCTCTTTATTGTCGTAAGTTTTTTTATGACATGAAGTACTACACTGCCAAAGTCCGTAGTCGCCCTGAGTGTAAAACAATCGAGACTTATCAAACCCATTTTTTTGAAACATATGGTCGACATTTGTGGTTATCACAAAGTAATTTTTATCACCGACAAGCTTTAAAAGATTTTGATAAACTTCTGCCTCATTTAGTTTGTATCTATTAAAAAATATGTGCTTACACCAATAACCCCAGCGTTCTTCTAGGGTTTTAAACGGATAAAATCCTGCCGAGTACATATCACTAAACTTGTATTTATCTATATAATCCGAAAAATTTACTTCAAAACGCGCACCGCTGTAAGTAAGTCCTGCCGACGCTGAAAGCCCTGCACCCGCACCTACCACAATATTGTCATATTCATTTATCAGCTTACTAAGTTCCTGTATTTTTAATTCTAACTCCAAAAAACCACCATCTTTCAAATTTTTGATACTTAGATTATACCGTGTTTTTTACTATTTGTCATTAATCTATTGTGTTTTTTATGTAAATATGCTATAATTTCGATAATTTACATTATACTTTGTTAAGGAGGAATACAATTTTATGAGAAAGACAATGAATCCATATTTTAGAGCAGTTTCAAAGAGTTCACGCGCCTCAAGTAGTAATGCAGTTACCCGAGGTGGTGTCTGCGCAAAAATATTTTACTTCTTTCTAATCAACTTTGTCGGTATAGGCATTTATCTTGCAAACCTAATCCCAAAAGAGTATGAATCTCTAGTTGCAATCGTCGGTTTAGTTGTAATGCTTATAACATCCTTTGTCGCAGCAAATCCTAAAGCTACTCCGATTTTCGGTACAATTTACTCAGTAATTCAAGGCTACTTAATCGCGTGGGTATCTGTATCTTACGCCACTGCATACGAGGGCATAGTTCCAATTGCCGCTTTAATCACCGGTGTGGTAGTGTTTTCAATGCTTTTGCTTTACACCTTTGGTGTTATTAAAGTAGGACACAGATTCAGAACTATCCTCTCATCAATGTTCCTTGTTATTATTTTCGTCTCACTTATAACTATATTGAGCTCATTTTTTACACCAACACTTACAAATTTATTCTATGGTAACGGTATTACTGGAACAATTTATGCAGTTGTTTGCACTTTAGTTTTCGTTTTACACCTTGCGGTCGATTTTGATAATATTTCAAATGCAATAAATTACCGTGCAGAAAAAATGTACGAATGGTCGCTCGCTATGGGTCTTGTAACCACGATACTCATGCTCTTCCTTCGTATATTAGAGCTTTTAGCAAGAACAAAAAATAATTGACACAAAAAAGTATGGATGAACTTAAAGGTTCGCCCATACTTTTTTTAGTTATTTATTTTCTACATCCATAAGTGGTAAGTACACTGTTATTGTTGTTCCTTTTCCAAGCTCACTGTCTACATAGATTTGCCCTGCGTGTAAAATAACGCAGTGTTTTACTATGGAAAGGCCAAGACCTGTTCCTCCTGTTGTTTTTGAGTGGCTTTTGTCGACACGATAAAATCTTTCAAAAATACGCTCTTTGTCGCTTTCTGACACACCAATTCCCGTATCTTTTATCATAATTTTCGCCATATTTTTCTCTTTTGAAATATTCACGCTAACTATTCCGCCACGCTCATTATATTTTACTCCATTGTCGCATAGATTATATAACATCTCACCAAGCATAACCGGAATACCTAGCACGGTTTGTGGTGTACCTTCTATATAAATATTAACATCTGATTTTTTTTGTGTATCTCTAAGGCTTTCTTCAATGCTTTTTGCAAGCGACAATAACTCCACAGGATCTTTTTGAAATCCGTTTTCGTTTTCGTCCATTCTAGAAAGCTTTATAATATCTTGAACTAAAAGTATAAGTCTTTGAGCTTCTTTGTAGATTTTTTCCGCAAACAAACTCATATCTTCACTTTTAACAAGTCCATTTTTCATTATTTCTGCATAGCCTGAAATAGATGTTAGCGGTGTTTTAAGTTCATGTGATACATTTGCCGAGAACTCTCGCCTAAGGGCTTCGCGACCTAGTTTTTCCGTTTCATCGACAATAAGTATTACCGCACCGAATACATCCTCATCTATAATTACAGGATTTACAAATACTCTGCACTGCTTTTCTTCAAAGTGGGTGCTAAATTCTTTTCTCTTTCCTTTTAAGCAGGACTCCAAAGCTTTGGCAAATTTCTCTTCAAACTTTAACTCAGAAATATTTTTCCCTACTAAATTTCCATTTTTATAAGATAAAAACTGTTTTGCCGAGCTGTTGCATACCATTATTTCCTTGTCACGGTTAACTATGACAAGTCCCTCGTTCATGTGTTGCATAAACGCTGCGAACTCTGTTTGCCTTATATTAAGTTCTTGAATTTGCAGTTGTATTTCCTGTCTTTGGTTTTCAAGCCTTTGTAGGAATGGTTCTAGTTCTCTATACGTCTTATTTTCTTTGGGATTATCGAGATTTAAACTGTTTATAGGCTCAATTATAAATGAGGTTTGCCTTCTTGCCACGTAATAAGATATAAGTACGACTACAACTATTACCATTATTATCCATGGTAGTCCCGAAATAATTGTGCTTGTCATAGTGCTTGAAGTGTTCGCAATTCTTATTACATTGCCATCACTCATAAGCCTTGCGTAGTAATGTGTCTCTTCATTATAGGTGCTTGAAAATCTTACAGCAGTTCCACTTTTGCTTTTGAATGCTTCTTCTACCTCTTCCCTGTCTGCATGATTTTCTAAAACATCCACATCAAAAACAGAGTCGTATAAAACCTCACCGTCAGGTGCTATAAGTGTAATTCTCCCACCAAATTCTGTATCGAGCTTATTTAAATACGATACCCCATTAATCTCATAACCCGTTTCGATATATTCGAGTTCTGCACGCATTTGGTCTTTTAAAATCCCAACGCTCTCGTTGTACATAATCGGAACTAACATCATGGTGATAAATACTGAAATTGCAAGCCCTACTATAAAAATGCTTAAAAATATCCTTCTTTTCATCAAGCTCCACCAATTTTATACCCTATACCGCGCACGGTTTCTACAAGCTCTCCTGCACTGCCAAGTTTTGAGCGCAAGGTCCTTATGTGGACGTCTACTGTTCTTGTTTCACCGTCAAAATCATAACCCCAAATATTTTCTAAAATTCTGTCACGACTTAAAACTATTCCTTTATTTTCGATTAAAAGCTTTAAAAGTTCAAACTCCTTTAATGTGAGCGCTACTTGTTTTTCGTCTACAAACACAGCATATTTTTCAGCCTGCATTACAAGGTTTTTGATTTTATACTCTGTACCCTTAGTCTCTTTTGTTACGCGCCTTAAAACCGCTTTTACACGACTAATCAATTCCATCATGCCAAAAGGCTTTGCGATATAGTCATCTGCACCCAAATCAAGTCCTATAACCTTATCATACTCTGTACCCTTTGCAGTGAGCATTATAACTGGCACGTCTTGATACTGTGAATTTGCCCTTATTTTTTTCAGTATTTCAATTCCATCTTCATCCGGCAGCATGATATCAAGCAAAATTAAATCGGGCGTTTTTTCAGCCAAACCTTTCCAAAAAGCCTTGCTATCCTCAAAACCTGAAGCTTTATATCCCGAGCTTTGCATGGTGTATACCACAAGTTCTCTTATACTGTTGTCGTCTTCGACTAGATAAATTTCTTTAGTACTCATTGATATTTCCCCTTAGCGTATTTTATCTAAATTATATATTTTTAATGTAAAATAGAAAAAATCATTGTGTTAAATCCTTGTAAAACATTTAGTTACCAATAATTTTACATCAACTTAACATAAAAGTCAAAATAAACAGCGATAAAATCTCGCATAAACATTGAAAAGTTGCATATTTTATGGTATACTAACCGTACTTGCCTAAAACTATAATCTATTAAGGCATTTGATAAAACTTACTTTGAAGGGAATTACTTTTATGAAATCTAATGTGGCTGTAATTTTTGGCGGTTCATCGTCAGAGCACGAAATATCTTTAATCTCTGCTTCATTTTTTATTAGAAATATACCTACCTCTCTTTTCGACGTTGTGACCGTCGGAATAACAAAAAGTGGTAAATGGCTTTTATATAAAGGACCTGTCGAAAACATAGAAAACGGCACTTGGGAACATCATCCTGAAAACATTTCTGCTTCCCTTAGCCCTTGCCGTCACACAAAAGGACTTATCACACTTTCTAGCAAAGAGACAAAAATAATACCAATAGACGTCGTAGCACCTATTTTACACGGAAAAAACGGCGAGGACGGCACTATTCAAGGCTTACTTGAACTTTCTGGCATACCTTATGTGGGCAGTGGCACACTAAGCTCTGCAATTTGCATGGACAAAGCAGTTACCCATGCACTTTTAAGCGTTGCAAACATCCCTCAGGCGCACTATCTTTGGTTTTATTCTGATAGGTACACCGCCGACAGAGACGGAATAATAAATAAAATCAACGCAAGACTTTCTTTCCCTATTTTTGTAAAACCCGCTAACGCAGGTTCATCTATTGGTGTTAGCAAAGTAGAGTGCATAGAAGAGCTAGACCAAGCCATAGCGCTTGCAAGCAGACACGACCACAAAGTGGTCGTCGAGCAAGGTATCATCGGACGCGAGCTTGAATGTGCGGTTATAGGTAACCGAGACACCCATGCCTCTGGTATAGGTGAAATATGCTCAGGCGCTCAATTTTATGACTATGACGACAAATACAAAAACGGTGTGGCAAGGTCATTTATACCTGCAAACATACCGCAAGATATATCTGAGAAAATAAGAAAAATCGCTATAAAGGCATATAGATATCTAGGATGTAGCGGTCTTGCAAGAGTTGATTTCTTTTTAAGTGACGATGGAGAGATTATACTAAACGAGATAAACACTATCCCAGGCATGACACCGATTAGCATGTACCCAAAACTTTGGGAAAATGCAGGTGTAAGTTCTCAAGAACTTGTAAAGATGCTACTTAATTACGCCCTACAAAAAGCTAGTAACTAAATCATGGAGGAAAACTTTGTTAATATGGACAATAGACCCATAGGAGTGTTTGACTCCGGTTTAGGTGGACTTACCGCCGTTAAGGAAATAAAAAAAGTTTTGCCAAATGAGAGCATACTATACTTCGGAGATACAGGAAGGGTACCTTACGGCACAAGAAGCCGTGAAACCATAAGGAGGTACGCAGCGCAGGACATCAATTTTCTTTTAAAGCATGATGTAAAGGCAATAGTCGCCGCCTGTGGCACAGCAAGCTCTAACTGTCGTGATTTAGGGGAAAGCCTAGGTCTTCCGTATATCGATATAATCACCCCTTCAGCAAAGGCTGCTGTGGATGTGACCAAAAACAAAAAAATAGGAATTTTAGGCACAACTGCCACAATTAAAAGTAATTCCTTTTTAAATGCAATACAATCACTCGACAAGGACATAGAAGTCTTCACAAAGGCCTGTCCCCTATTTGTTTCCCTAGTAGAAAACGGGTTTATCGAAAAAGACGATGAAGTGACAAAACTAGTTGCTAAAAGATATTTAGAAGAGATGAAAAACGACGGTGTCGACACTATCATTTTGGGCTGCACACATTTCCCGATTATTAAATCTATAATAGGTGGCATAGTTGGTGATGATGTAAGGCTTATCGACAGCGGAAAGGAAACCGCAAGGCACTGTGCCTCGGTTTTAGAACAAAACAATTTATTGTGTGATGAAAAACATGACACTACATATAAATATTACCTAAGTGACAATGTGGAAAGCTTTTTAAGCATTGCCCAAATCTTTTTGGGTACAACAGGCGAAAAAGCAAAAAGAATAGACATTGAACAGTATTGACATGAAACGGAGCAAAAAATGGACAACGAAAATTATTTAATTTCAATTATCGGAACGCAAAAATATGACGACGATGTAGGCGAGGTCAAAGTTAATACTCTCGGCTCATACACGACAAGAGAAGGAAAGCGATATATTTCCTACAAAGAATATGACGAGCACAACCCTGCTAAATTTCAAACTGCTATTTTGGAAATTGACGGCCAAAACCGTCTTACCATGATGAAATCGGGTTCATACACAAAGCTTATACTTGAAAAAGGTAAAAGACATAACTGTGTATACGACACCGAATACGGCACGATGAATTTAGGCGTGTTTACAAGTATCTTAAAGAATAATTTGACCGATACAGGTGGCAAGCTTGAAGTGGATTATACCCTAGATATAGACGCCTCTCTTGCAAGTAAAAATAAATTGTTAATTGAAGTGACTAAAGATCTAAGCAGTACTGTTATATAAAGGAGTAAGTAAATGTCAAAATATGTAAATATAGCAAAAGAACAACTTGAAAAAATTATTACTACAGCTGTGAGCTCTGCAATGGAAAGTGGCGAGCTCGTCGGCAGTGAGATACCAAAATTTAACCTTGAAGTCCCAGCCGACAAAACACATGGCGACTGGTCTACAAACATTGCAATGGTGGGCGCAAGGGCGTTTAGATCCGCTCCAAATAAAATTGCACAAACTATAGTGGACAAGCTAAATTTAGACGGCAGTTATTTCAAAAGCTGTGAAATAGCAGGCCCTGGATTTATCAATTTCTTTTTAAGCCCTAAATTCTACTCTGATGTACTCATAGATGTAAACACATTAGATAAAGACTATGGTAAGAGTGATTTTGGACAAGGCAAAAAAGTTTTAGTAGAATTTGTATCGGCAAACCCAACAGGCCCTATGCACATAGGAAACGCAAGAGGCGGCGCTGTAGGTGACTGTCTTGCAAGCGTTTTAAACTGTGCAGGATTTAAAGCCGACAGAGAATTTTACGTAAACGATGCGGGAAATCAAATAGAAAAATTTGCCACTTCACTAAATGTTAGATATCTACAAATCTATAAAGACGGTATTGAAATGCCAGAGGATGCCTACCACGGCTCCGATATCACCGACCACGCTAAAAATTTCTCAGAAAAATTTGGCGACACTTATGTTGAAAAAGATGAAGCAGAGCGCAAAAAAGCTCTTGTAGACTTTGCCCTACCTATAAATATTGCAACTTTAGAAAAAGATTTGGCAACTTACAGGGTAGTTTACGACAATTGGTTTAGAGAGAGCACACTTCATAATGACGGCTCTGCAAAAGAAATAGTGCAAATCTTTAAAGACAAAGGCCTCACCTATGAAAGCGAGGGCGCAACATGGTTTAAGGCTTCTGAGTATGGCTGTGACAAGGACATAGTCCTAGTTCGCGCAAACGGTGTTCCAACCTACATAGTACCAGACATAGCCTATCACTATGGCAAACTTGTTACTAGAGGCTATGACAAGGCTATCGACGTTCTAGGCGCCGACCACCATGGTTATGTTGCCAGAATGAAAGCCGCTCTTACAGCACTTGATGTAGACGCATCAAGACTAGAAGTAGTTATCATGCAAATGGTAAGGCTTGTTCGTGAAAACGAAGTTATAAAAGTTTCAAAAAGAAGCGGTAAGGCTATTACTCTTTCAACTCTTTTAGAAGAAACACCGATAGACTCCGCACGTTTCTTCTTCAATCTTCGCGAACCTAACTCTCACTGCGACTTTGACCTAGGCCTTGCAATAAGCCAAGATTCTCAAAACCCAGTGTACTATGTTCAGTATGCCCATGCAAGGATTTGTAGCATACTAAAAGCTTTAGCTGGGGACGGAATAAATCCAAAGACTTGCACACTAGAGCAATTAGAACTACTAACTTCTTCTGAGGAAATTGAACTTATAAGAAACATTTCTGCATATACAGACGAAATCATTTCTGCGGCAAAAGAAAATGACCCGTCAAGAATTACCCGTTATGTGCACAATATAGCGACTCTTTTCCACAAATTCTATAACGCTTGTAGAGTAAAGGGCGAAGACGAAGACTTGATGTATGCAAGACTTTACCTTTGCACTGCAACAAAAATTGTCCTAAAAAATGTACTTAGCATGTTCAAAGTAAGTGTACCTGAAAGCATGTAAGTAAATTTAAAATAAAATTAAATTAACAGATGGGAGATTATTAGCATGAAAAAGTTTAAACTTGGAAGCACTTCCCTAGAGGTTCCAGCAATCGCTGTTGGTTGCATGAGAATTAGCAAAATGGACAAAAAAGACATACTTTCCCTTGTGGATACCGCAATGGAAAACGATGTAAATTTCTTTGACCACGCCGATATTTATGGCGGTGGCGAGTCTGAGACTGTGTTTGCAAATGCAGTCGGAATGAATAGTACATTGCGCGAAAAAATGATACTCCAGTCAAAATGTGGAATTAGAAAAGGTTTTTTTGACTTTTCTAAAGACTACATTTTAAACTCAGTCGACGGTATTCTAAAGCGCCTTAACACAGAATATCTTGACATCTTGCTTTTACACAGACCCGATACTTTAATGGAGCCTGACGAAGTGGCAAGCGCATTTGAAACTTTGGAAAAAAGCGGAAAAGTTCGCCATTTTGGTGTCAGCAATCAGAACCCCATGCAAATGAAGTTATTAAACTCTGCTCTTAAAAATAAAATTGTCGCAAATCAGCTACAATTTGGTGCAGCTCACACAGGACTAATCGATGCTGGTATTAACGTGAATATGAAAAACGATGCAACCATAGTGCGTGACGGCTCGGTTTTGGAGTGGTGCAGACTTCATAACATCACTATTCAAGCCTGGTCCCCCATGCAATACGGATTTTTTGAGGGCGTGTTCATAGACAGCGAAAAATACCCTGAGCTAAATGCAACACTCGAAAAATACGCAACAAAATTCAATGTGAGCAAGACTACTATTGCAACTGCGTGGATACTAAGACATCCTGCAAACATGCAAGTGGTGACTGGTACTACAAAACCTTCAAGACTAAAAGAGATGATAGATGCATCAAATGTTAATCTCAGCCGCGAAGAGTGGTATGAAATCTACCGCAGTGCAGGGAATATTTTACCGTAAGTTTATTTTAAATCTTTACATTCCCCTAAAAGTTCATCAGCGGTGACACCGTAAAGCTTAGAAAGCCTCACTATAGTTTGCACACTTGGTGAGGTTTTTCCTGTTTCGTGATAAGTATACGCCGACCTCGACATATCGAGTATCTGTGCAATTTGTTTTTGCGTATAACCTCGCCTTTCTCTATATCTTTTAAGCTTTTCAGCTAAAGTTTCATCATATTTCATTTTAATTCTCCTTTTCCAAACACATGGTATATCTATTTATAACATAATATCACATATTTTAAATAAAATAAACATATAAAATATTTATTGAGGTGATTTTATGGCAATTAAAAGCTTATCTATAAGAATTGAAGAGGAAATGCTCAAAAAACTTACTTTTGTAGCAGATTATGAGGGGCGCTCCGCTAATAGTCACATACTAGTATTAATACGTGACAGCATTAAAAGTTTTGAACGTGAACACGGTGAAATAGACGGCAATATTAATCCTGATGTAAATGTAAAGCCAACAAGGAAATAATCTTTATCCACTTTTAATTATATTTTTGTGTATTATCACAAAAATACACACTTGTTTTTTTAACAAAAGAGTGCTAAAATGTATATATAATATATTACTGGAGGGATTTATATGAACAAAATATCTAAAAAAATCATGCTAGCAACCGCGGTCTTGCTTATGCTTTCTTTGGTTTTAACTGCTTGTACGGAAATTAACGTTTCAGTTCCGTCAAGCGAAAGTTCTTCAAGCTCAGAAAGTCAAAGTAGCCAATCAACAGACCCTGAGCCAACTAAGGAGGCTGACCCAACCGAGGAACCCACACCAACCGAGAACCCTGACCCTCAGCCTTATCCTGAGTCTAATTTGACTGCAGAAGAATACATAAATGCAGTGCTTGGAACATGGGAAAGTGCCGAACAGGAAACATCTTATTCATTTGGAAGTAATGGTGCTTATGCAACAACTACACCAGAGAGCACAACCTATGGTTATTATTATTACGAGGATGACTCACTAGGATTATACTCAACTGGTGGAGAGTATGTAACCACTGCCCTACTTGATTTCTCTTCGGGTTCACCGGTTCTTAATGTGTATGAGACACATGGCACTTATATTTGGATAGGCTCATATGACACTTTATCATTTAGCGATGTCGGCATAAATACTGAGTGGCTCCATGTTGACGGCGAAATGATTTACAATTTCTATAGTGATGGGACTTATCAATTCCAAGATCACATGATGGTTTACACTGGAACTTACTACTACGAAACCTCAACCGGCATCATTTACCTTTACGAGGATATTAGCGAAACAGCTTATACTGGTTATGTAGAAGTTTTCGGAACAACAGTGTTCTTGCGCCTAGACCATCTAGATGGATTTTTCTACACTTATTAAGGGAGAGTAATATTATGAAATACAGACTATTTTCTTTAAGTTTAGTGTTTCTACTTATCCTAAGCCTTGTCGCCTGCTCTTCTCCCGAACAGGAAAGTAGCTCCGAGACATCTTCTGATATTTCACAAGATGTCAGCGAGTCTAAAAAGGAAGAAGAACCACCGATTGACGGGGTAGTTACATCGGAAATCGGCAGTATAATCGACTTTAACGGCTGGTGGGTAGCACCCGATGACAGCCTAGGTTTTTACGCCTTACACCTTGAAGCCGGCGATTTCAGTGGCTATGACGAGGACGGAAACGTTATAGACACAGGCTTCGCACTTTACAGTGAACAAGACTCTCTAACAGGGCTTCCACTTATACGCATAAATTTCGAAACTCTCGGCGACTACAGCTCAGCTGGTGGAAACCATGAAAACGGACTGCATATTGTAAAAGATGAATACTGGGTGCAGGGCACAGATAACGACAGAGACTTAACGTATTTTGAAAGTTCACCTTTTGGTGAGTGACAGGTAATTGCTAAAAAAGCGTACAAAAATTGTAGGGGCGAACACACAGGTTTGCCCCTACAATTTTTATATACTGATGATAAACACATTTAATGCGACAGTCCTAGCCTAAGAAAACTTTTTTTCTTACAAAAAGTTTTCTCTTTTTGCGCGCCTCGCAAAAATTCACTTTCAAAAATGCGCTTCTAAGGATAAGATTTCGTTTTCTGCGGAAAACGCCTCAGGGCTCTGCCCTAAGAACCCGAAATCTTTTGAAAAAGATTTATCAAAACTTTTACCTTTTCCGCTGTTTTTTATCAGTCCAAAACGCCTGGTTTCTCGTCTATCTTCATTATGGCTTCTTTTTCAAAGCTCGTTTCTAAGTCTACTGTTCTTCTTAAATCACTGCTCTTATTAAAACTTTCCATTATCTCAAGTACGTGAAGAGTTTGTTTGTATGTTGTTCTACAGTTTCTTCCTGTTTCAAGCGCTTTTGCCATGTCGGCAAGGCCTAAGGCTCTGCTGTTTTCTTTATACCCAAACATAAGCGGCATCTCCTTGTAGTCGTCGTCTTTTCTGTGAAGAAGTTTAATTGTACCGCTGAAGAAATTCGGGTCAGGCACTATAAGTGTTCCGTCAGTGCCGTAAATCTCAAACCTTGCTTGGCTGTTGCTCACTACATCAAAAGTCGTAAAAATTGTTCCTATAACATTGTTTTCAAATTCCATCATACCTGTTACATAGGTGGGTACATCAACCTTAATTTCCTCGCCAAATTTTTCTTTACTAGTAATTGTTCTAGTCGGAAAAGAAGTTTTTGCAATACCAGTAACGCTTTTCACGCCGCCTAAAAGATTTGTAAGTGCAGTAACATAGTAAGGTCCCATATCAAGCATTGGCCCACCGCCGTGTTTATAATAAAACTCGGGGTCGTGGTGCCACCCCTCGTGTCCTCTGCAAATCATAAACGCTGCCGCTCCTACTAATTCGCCGATTGCACCGTCCTCTATAAGTTTTCTACAAGTTTGTATTCCGGCACCTAAAAATGTGTCTGGCGCTCCACCTATAAGCAAATTTTTCTCTTTTGCAAGCTCTACTAACTTTTTACCTTCTTCAAACGTAGCCGCAAGAGGTTTTTCGCTGTATACATGCTTTCCGCTTTCAAGCGCCGCCTTTGAAACATCAAAATGCTCGTACGGCCTTGTAAGATTTAACACTATATCGACCTCTTCATCGGCAAATAGCTCGTGCATAGTGTCATAAATTTTGGGTATATTATATTTTTCCTTTGCTGCCTCTGCCCTAGATTTTATTAAATCACATACAGCAACTATTTGAATTTCCTTAAACATATTAGTGATGTTTTCAAGATAAATTGAGCTTATATCGCCTATTCCTACTATTCCAATATTTTTCATAACTTATCCCCTCTTAGTACATTTTTGCCGAATTTATAAATCTATCTGGTGTTAGACCATTATCTTTTGCAAACTGCTTGCCCTCGCCTGCCCAAAGCATACCGCGCTCCATTAACACCTGTGCCGACGGTGAATTGTCAAACACATCGTCGTGATGTCCTAGTGAGTTATAAAAAACTCTGCCGTTACCCCAGTATTTTGTCCAAGCTACAGGCATATCGACTGGCTTATTTGATATGTGATAGTAAGAAACCGACGGAAATCTCGTCGTTGCAAGCACTTCTATACATGGGTCGACATGTAAATAATAGTGCTCACTGCACACAGGGAAATCTTCTATCCCCTCGGTAATAGATGATGAATTTCTATTTATATTGACAATATAATCTATGCCGTCTCCACCTGGATGGCTTACCCATTGACCGCCTGTTATAAACTGCCACTGTGTACTATTTCTAAACGAGTCGCACATTCCACCGTGACATCCTGCAAGTCCAACTCCCGCGCCTATTGCAACTTCAATGTTTTTAACATATTCTTCTTTAATCTCCCCCATTGTGTAACAAGGTACAATAAGGTCGAGTTCCATAAGTTTTTCTAAGTCCGACAGACATTCTAAGTTGTCGCAAACCTCTACCTCGTATCCATTTTTTCTAAGAAGTCCTGCAAATCTGTTTGCTACCAAATTAGGCTCATGACCGTCCCAGCCACCGT
The DNA here is from genome assembly GCA_964370115.1 of uncultured Eubacteriales bacterium. GTDB lineage: Bacteria > Bacillota > Clostridia > Oscillospirales > Acutalibacteraceae > SIG603. The sequence goes on along the minus strand of CAYJIA010000019.1, from coordinate 16,603 downwards.
AAAATACCAAAGCTTTTTTCATAAACTACCTCCACAATTTATTTTTAATATTAAAATAGGTGAGCAAACTGCTCACCTAAAATTCTATTTATTTTTTGATCTGCTCTTCTTTTTTGTATGTGTACCATAAGATACAGGTATTGGCCTACCTTTTCTTGGCCTACTCGCCAATTTTCCTATCGCCGTAAAAATAAGCAAGGTCGCCATAACTAAAACCGAACCTATTGCAATTATTGAAACAGGATTTACGTTATTTTGCACTTCTGAAATTTCTGAATCTGAAGAAAACAAAATATCTGCATTTGCCATTACCGTGTCACTTTGTCCTTGGCTATCGTCTGCTATTGTAACAAATGTTTCGCTTATCATTTCATAAGCTTTATCTTTTCCCTTTTCCAAGGAAATATTTTCTAGTTGGTGATTTAAAAACTCACTTACAGAAGTTTCTTGTTCTTCCGCTACCGGAGCTTCTTCACCAAACACTACCATATTCAAGGAAAACATTAGTAAAATCGCTAGCAAAACAGCCGAAAATTTTCTCATATGTAAACACCTAATTCATTTTTATTTATATATGTAATCGCCTTTATAAAACAAAAGGCAAAGTTATTACAAAACATTAACTGTATTCTAACACAAAGTTTCTAAAAAATCAAGATAAAAATGATATTTACCAATATTTCTAAGATTGCGACACTAATTTTACCATATATTGTAGCAATGCACATATATTTGAGGACATTTAATTGGTTACAATTTGTAATTAATTATTTTCAAAACAAAAAAATATGCGGAAGAACTCATAAAATTCTCCCGCATTTTTATAATTATCAATCTATTAACCGAAATATCTCTCAAGTAGACCTTGGAAAGCTTTTCCGTGTCTAGCTTCGTCTTTAGCCATTTCGTGCACTGTATCGTGGATAGCGTCAAGATTAGCTTCTTTAGCACGTTTTGCTAGGTCAAATTTACCTGCAGTTGCGCCGTTTTCAGCCTCGACTCTCATCTCTAGGTTTTTCTTTGTGCTATCGCTTACACACTCACCTAGTAGCTCAGCAAATTTTGCTGCATGCTCTGCCTCTTCAAGAGCTGCTTTTTCCCAGTACATACCGATTTCAGGATAGCCTTCTCTATGTGCTACTCTTGACATTGCAAGATACATACCAACCTCTGTGCATTCGCCTGCAAAGTTAGCTCTTAGATCTTCCATAATGTCTTCGCTTGAACCTTGAGCAATACCTACTACGTGCTCTGCAGCCCATGTTACTTCGCCTGTTAATTCTTCAAATTTTGCAGCAGGCGCCTTACATAGTGGGCAAGCCTCTGGTGCTTCGTTTCCTGAGTGAACATAGCCACATACTGTACATCTAAATTTTTTCATTGATAAATCCTCCAATATTTTTATTATTTTGTTTTTATTCAGCACGACAATGGTTACATACGCCGTGGAACATTACATCATGACTTAATACGCTTATGTTATATTCTCTTGATAAAGTAGAAAGTAAGTCTGCGTTTAAAAATGTTTTATCAATATCAATAATTGCGTTGCATTTTTCACAGGTAAAATGACTGTGCGGTTCGATATTTGCGTCAAAACGCTCTTGACCACCTACTACGCCTACACTCTTCACTTTATTATCTGCACAGAATTTCTTAATATTCCTGTACACAGTGCCTAAACTTAAATCAGGATAATCTGTCTTAAGTTTTGTGTATATCCACTCGGCAGTCGGATGAGTATTTGTATCTTTTAGCGCCTCAATAATCGCAAGACGTTTCCTGCTGTAATTTTCCCTTATTGCCATTTTACTGTCCTCTCTTTTTTTATCATCTTTAACATGGTCCTATTATATCATTGGAGCTCGCATTTGTAAATAGAAAAATGATAATTATTTTTATTTTTATTTTATTTGTATATTTGCCTATTATTTTTTAACCTCAGCAAGTAATTTTGTTAATGATTTCTGGGATTTATCTTCACATACCGCTACAACCTCGTCACCGCTGTGTAAAATAGTAGCACCGTTTGGTATTATTAGCTCTTCATTTCTCACAACAGATATAAGAAGTGTGCCGTGTGGAAAGACTATATCTTTAACCGCTCTGTTATTGTAAACTGTTTTTTCTGGTAAAACCATTGTACAAATTGAAGCTTTACCCTTGTTAAGTGATGCTAGAAGATGCATATGTGTAAGGTTTGCCTCTTGCTCTATAAGTTTTGTGATAATCTCTGTACTACTTACAGTATAGTCAACGCCAAGAAGTTGGAAAGTTTCGATGTTTTTCGGGTTACTAGATCGTGCTATTACTTTTTTTGCCCTAAAGTAATTTTTAGCAAGTTGTGACGCCACCAAATTGTCTTGGTCACTTCCTGTTACCGCCATAAAGCACTCTGTGTCTTCTGTTTCGGCTGCTTCAAGCACACTTACTGTTGTGCAGTCACCGTGTATTATCTCCGCATCAAGCGCATTGGCTAGTTTCTCACACTTTACCTTGTCTCTCTCTATAAGGCTTACCGTATGCCTTTTCTCTAGCATGGCGCGGGCTAGATGCATACCAACTTTTCCGCCGCCTGCAATTACTACTCTCATAATTTTTTGCTCCTTTTAATCTGTCTTAATGGCATATACTATTTGGTCGCCTTGCTTTATTGTGATTATCTTTGACGGCAGATTAAGCATAAAACTCTCGTCACGTTTTATTATGCCGAACACTGCCTCATCAGAATCCCCGTGTATATCACAAAGTCTTTTATCTATCATTTTTTTATCGGCATCTCTAACCCTAAAAGAAACCATATTTGTACCAAAAGTTACATTCTTAAAATCGTCAAAAGGCGATGTCATTGCAGATATTATAGACTCACCCGACATATTGGTAGGACAAACTGTCCTAAGCCCAAAATTTTCAAAAATATTCTCACGAAATGGATCAGAAATTCTTGCAACAACTGTCTCAATTCCAAATATTTCCTTTGCAATCTGTCCAACAGTAATATTCAAGTTATCATCAGAAGTTGTAACCGTAACTGCGTCACAGTTTTCAATTCCTGCATTTTTTAAATTTGATATATCCATTGGAAAACTATGGAAAGTAACTCCACCAAAACGTGGATTTAAAAGCGAAAGTTTCTCTTCGCTTTCCTCTATAACTGCTACCTCATGCCCTGTTTTATCAAGCTCCTCGGCAACTTTTCTACCCAAATGACCTCCGCCAACGACTAATATATTCATACTATCCTCCAAAATTACTCTGCTTCTTCACTGCTTGAGCTCTCTTGCTCTTCTGATGAACTTGTGTCCTCATCCTCAGATACCTCACCCTCTACGTCAGAAGCATCTTCCTCTGCCTGTGAAGTCTCATCCTGAGCATAGGCATACGGCGACATAACAAGTGGAACGTCGGTTTCCTCTACCCACACAATTTCTGAAAAGCCTGAAGAAATATAGGCTGTTTCATTTTTATAGGTAATTTGATACCAATCGCCTATTTCTAAATTTTCTGTATACGGAAAATGCTCGTCATAACTTGCTTTTCCAAGAATTTCAGAAGTCTCAGTATTTGGCTCTGTCCTTATATTTATATCAGAGTTTGTCACTCTAATTAGTACTTCTCCCTTTAGTGTTGTCTCAGGCGCCGTAGACGGTGCCGGTGTAGGGACATATATTCCTGGTGCTACAAGTTCTGTGCTACCACCAGCTTCACTACTTTGCATATCTGTTTCCGGTGTCGCACACGAAACCAACGCAAATGATAATATCGCAATAACCAATAATAATTTTTTCATCCTAAATAATACTCCATTTCGTCACAAAAAGTGATAATCTCTTTTAAATTTACTTTACCCTCTTATTTTAACATAAAAATAATTTTTTTCAACATATTTTTCAGATGTAAAAATTAAAAATAATCTGAAAAATACGGTGTTTGTTGCTCTATTGCATCTTCTAACATATCAATAGTTTCCTCACTACAAACTATTCTGCCTATTTTCTTTAGATAGTTTGGTGATTTATACCCCATTAACATGGTCGTAAGTGTTTGAATATCTATTCTATTGCCCGTAGACTCTGTAGATTTTTCCATTTTAGCCTTGCCCTTTTTATCTATTTTCAGTGTGAACACACCTCTATTGCAGTCCATAATAGGGTCTTCAAGCTTAAATGTCCACTCTCTGTCACACTCGTCTGGCTCAAATGGATATTTGTCTATAAACTTCTCCACGTCTACAATTCTTGCCATAAAGTATGGAGATATTACTTCTTCTATATCCGCATCTTCAAGCAAAAAAGCAAGCGTTTCATCGGTGTAGGTATTCCCTTTTACCTTTTCTACCATAGAAAAATGGGCGCTAATAAAGTTCCAAAGCCCCATTCTTGCAGTCTCGCTTACAAATATCATGTCTTTGATATAAAATATCTCGTCTGCAATCCTATATAAAATATAACCGTCTGGGTCACCCTCGTCGTTGTAGTAAACAGCCGCCGACAAGTCATCTGTATCCCATAAAAAATATTCATTCCAAGCAAGCTCATCTCTTAAAAGCGCACCGTGGGTTTGCATTGCAAAGCGTTTATATGCCTTTTTAACCTCTTTGCTGTCGGCATCAACCCTCACTATTTCGCCGTCCACATTTTTCCTTTTTGGAAGTTGGTAGTCATAAATCTCATAAGAAATTTTATCGGATATTATCTCCCAACCTTTTTTTCTATAGTACGGTATAGAGTAAGGATATAAAAACGATATGGTCTGCCCACGCTCTTTCATGTTTGTAAGGGCTCGCTCTATGAGTTTGCTCATAAGCCCTTGCTCTGCATATTCTGGATAAGTTCCAACGCCTGTCATGCCACCCATGTCGTAAGTCTCGCCGAATATACGCACTTTCATAGGGTACACAGCCACTTGAGATATCAAATTATCCCCGTCAAACCAGCCTATAACATCAGATTTTTTCAAAGTAGGCGACTTTGCGTTCATCATCATCCTATCCTTGACGCCGATTTCTGCCAAGTCTTTATTTGTAATTTGGAAAACATAACGCAAAAGCTTGTTATACTGTTCTAAATGCTCTAACCCGACCTTCTTAATCTTCAACTGTCGCTTGCGATTCATAAAAGATTTCCTCCACAAAAATATATATTCTATTTTACCATATAATTTTTGGATTTACAAGATTTATAATAGTTGAGAGTTGAAAATTGAGAGTGGATAGTTAATGTGAAAATGCTAAGCATTTTTTTATATTTATAACACGCCAAGGCGTGAACTATAACTCCTCGCTTTTCACTACAAAAAAGAAATAAACCTTAGGAATAGATTATCTTTCATCTATTCCTAAAGTTTCATTTACTAATTTTATCTCTCAAATGGAATTTCCTCTTTATCTAAATTTTGATAAAATACATCAAAATCAAAATCTTCTATATAATAGAAATTCTCTTCACACTTAAATCCATTCGCATAGAATTCCAACTTTATAGTTTCTTCTGCATAATATACCGAACCTTCTCCTAAAATGCTTTCAAATTCCTCATTTGTCTTAACATTGTTATTTAAAGTTTCAACAATTTCTGTGATATCATCACTTAAAGTTTCAAATGTTTTGGTCGTTCGTGACGTTTTATCTACAATCATCAGCGACTCGACTTCTTCAAGTTTAATATTAACACTTTTGTTATCGTCTCTATTATAAAACATAACTGCAAACACCGCTATCAACGCTATTATCAACACCACTATACACGCAACAGTTGCTTTTCCTTTATTCATTCTATATCTCCTCTTATCAATCTATTCCAGGTGAATTAAATTCTGCACATCTATTTCCATTTTGGCATGGCAATGTAAACGCCTGCGTAACATAACCACACCTTGTGCAGTATCTTTCATATGTATGTGAATTATTCCAATGTTCATATGTTCTCCAAGAGTACGTATGGCTACTACAATAAGACGCAGCACTCGCTACCAATGGCAGACACATCGCCCCAACTGCCACGACTAATACCACTATCATTTTTATCCGAATTAAAGTCTTTTTCATAAGATACTCCTTTCTACTGCAAAAAAGCAACTGTTACACTAACTTTATCTATATTATATCACCGTACAATAGTGTTAATGTTCCATTTCGTAAAATATAAAAATTTCATGTAATAATATTACATGAGTAATTATTGCATTTTAACTAAACCAACGCTATTACTCCTATATTTACACATCATTTTTAGATAAGTTGCCACTTCACAGATAATTTGTAGCTGATAGTTAATGTGAAAATGCAAAGCATTTTTTTATATTTATAACACGCCAAGGCGTGAACATTCACTCTCAACTATCCACTATCAACTCTCGACTAAAAAAACTACCCACTTAAAAAGTGAGTAGTGTTTTTAATAAATTATTGCTCTACTGTATAAACGCTAACTTTTTTGCGGTCACGTCCCATACGCTCGAACTTTACTTTACCGTCAACAAGTGCGAATAGAGAATCGTCTGAACCTCTGCCAACATTGTTGCCTGGGTGAATGTGTGTTCCACGTTGTTTTACAAGTATGTTACCTGCTAGAACAAATTGTCCGTCAGCTCTTTTAACACCAAGTCTTTTTGACTCTGAATCACGGCCGTTCTTTGTTGAACCAACACCCTTTTTGTGAGCGAATAATTGAATATTAATCTTAAGCATCCTTTACACCTCCAAATAACTTACACGAATGTAGTCTTGATATTGTTCTTCTAAATTTTGCAAATGCAGTTTAAATCCTTTTAGGATAGTCCTGCAATTTGGTTCGTCTTTGTTTTCAGTTCTAAAAAAAACTTCTCCCTCACTAACTCTTAAGGCCAGCGGATTTATACCAATTACCTCGGTAATAGTATTGATAGCCATATAAAACGCCGACGATACCGCCGCACATACTATATCTGTACCCATCTCAGAATACTCTGAGTGGCCTGCTATTCTAAACCCTACAAGCTCGCCCTCTGGCAAGGTCAAAAAATCTGCATAAATCATTATGCGTTGATAGCTTCTATTTGAACCTTAGTATATGGTTGTCTATGACCCATTTTTCTTTTTGAACCTTTTTTTGCTTTGTAAGTGAAAACTGTAATTTTCTTAGCCTTACCGTTTTTTAGAACTTTACCAGCTACACTGGCACCCTCTACTAGAGGTGTTCCAACTTTTGTTCCCTCTTCGCCAAAGATAGCTACTACTGGGAAGTTAATTGTCTCGTCTGTCTGGGCTGTAAGTTTCTCTACATAAATGACGTCGCCATTTTGTACTTTGTATTGCTTACCGCCTGTTTCAATAATTGCAAACATGTTTTTGCCTGCCTTTTCTATAATCTCGCTATCCTAAGGTGGATTTTCATCGCTTATAACCTATGATATGCGGCTGTAATATGATACCACAAATTATGTTGCAAGTCAAGGTTTTTTTACTCTTTCTAAATCTTGCTTAAGGCTTAAATTTATGTTATCATATTTTATATCATTTTGCAAGAAAAAGGAGTTATTTATGGACGTTAAACTGTTGGCATTTGATTTGGACGGAACTAGTATTATTGACCACAAATATTTACCAAACGAAAACCGAGATGCGCTTATAAGAGCACGTGAAAAAGGCGTTATTTTAGTGCCATCTACGGGAAGAATAGTAAGCTACATCCCAAAGGATGTTCTTGACATAGACGGAATTGACTATGCAATTACATCAAACGGTGGCGCTGTTTACGAATTATCCACTATGAACATCTTACACGAAGCACTGCTTGAATATAACACAGCACTTGCAGTAGAAGAGATTTTATGTGAATACCCTTTATACCTTGAATACTATCTAAACGGGGTTCCAGCCACCAAAGAGCGCGACGTTAACCTTGCCATAAAAAAATATAATATCCCAAAAAGGAAGCATGACTTTCTGGGTAAAAAATATACTTATATAGATTCACTAAAGCATGGCTTGGAGCTTTTAGACTGCCTACCACCAAAGATAAACATGCCATATGTACCCGAAAATTTAAGAGAAGAGATAATTTCACGCCTTAAAAAATTTGACGATATTACCATTACCTATTCCGACTATGACAACTTAGAAGTAAATCACAAACTTGCCTCAAAAGGCTATGCGCTCGAGTTTTTATGTGCTAAACTTGGCATCAAAAAGGAAAATGTAATGGCTATAGGCGACAATGGAAACGACATAGCAATGCTTGAATTTGCAGGAATAAGTGTCGCCATGGGTAATGCGATAGACACAACAAAAGAAAAAGCAAAACATGTGACCGACATCTGTGAAAATTTCGGTTTTGCAAAAGCCCTTAACAAATTCATTTGATTAAATTCTTGCGCCCACATCTAGACGATTATCTAAAATTTTAAAAATCAAAAGGCGATTTCGGAAAAATATTTTCTAAAATCGCCTTTTCACTCTTGACAACTGTATATATACAGTATATACTTTAGTCACAGAGTATACACTGTAGTCTATTCTACGAGGAGGTAGTGATGAATATTATAATTAGTAATTCGGCAAATATTCCAATTTATGAGCAGATTTACAATCAGGTAAAAACACTTATTGTCTCTAATGAATTAAAATCGGGTGAGCTTTTGCCCTCTATTAGAAATCTCGCCAAGGACTTGCGCATAAGCGTCATCACCACCAAAAGGGCGTATGAAGAACTTGAGCGCGACGGATATATACACTCTCTTGCAGGGAAAGGTTCATTTGTCGCAGAGAAAAACACTCAAATCATAAGAGAAACATATCTAAAAGAAATAGAAACTCATATAGAAAAAATTTTTGAACTCTCAAGGGCTTGTAATCTTACAAGTGATGAGATTTTAGAAATGGTAAGTATCTTTTCTAAGGAGGAAAATTTATAATGAACAGCATAGAAGTAAAAAATCTAAATAAAAGTTATGATAATTTTAACCTTACTAATATAAACCTAAACCTACCAAAGGGAACAATTGTGGGCCTTGTAGGTGAAAACGGCGCGGGTAAAACCACAATAATAAACCTTATTATGAATGTAGTTTCAAGAGATAGCGGCGAAGTGTCTGTCTTAGGACTTGACAACAACTCCTCTGCTTTCACCGATTTAAAACAGGATATAGGCGTGGTTTTGGACGAATGTTTCTTCCCACCCATCTTAGATATCACTAAGATAGAAAAAATCATGGCAAACACTTTTACAAATTGGGACAAAGAGCATTTTTATATGCTTATAGATAAATTTCATCTTCCAAGGAACAAAAAAATTGATGACTTCTCTCGCGGCATGAAGATGAAACTTTCAATAGCCGTCGCAATGTCACATGGTGCAAAACTTTTGATTTTAGACGAGGCGACAAGCGGCCTAGACCCTATGGTGCGTGACGAAATTTTAGATATCTTCAACGAATTTACAAGAGACGAGGAAAACTCAATACTGATGTCCTCTCACATCATCACCGACCTTGAAAAAATTTGTGACTATATAGCCTTTGTTCACAGAGGAAAGCTAATTTTATTTGAAGAAAAAGATGAAATTTTAGAAAATTATGCACTTATAAGGCTTAAAGATGATGAATTTGAGGCGCTATCCGATACTGCCGTACTAAGTCATAAGAAAACAAGTTACGGTTGTGAGGCACTTGTGTATAAAAATAAAATCCCCCAAACTTTTGCGACTGAACACACAAGTTTAGAGGATATAATACTTTATCTATCGAGGAGGTAATTCTATGAAAGCTTTAATATTAAAAGATATTTACTGCGCTATCAAACTATATGGATTTTTCCTTTTGGCCGCAGTATTTATGTCAGTATCGGGAAACGCTTACATCGTGCTACTTGTGGCATTTTACGGCGCCACCATTTCTTCAGGCACCTTGTATAGCGACGAAAAGTCAAAGTGGAACAAATTAGCAGGCATGATGCCATACAAAAAATCAGATATAATTTTATCAAAATACATTCTGAGTTATTTGAGTATAGCGGTATTTTTGGTGATTGCTATTACCACGAATTTTTTAACCTATACCTTTAACTTCACAAGCAGTTTTAACATTGATGCCTACGCACTATCTTTAGCATATGGACTAATATACACGGCTATAACCATGTTTACAATGCTTACTTTCGGCGTTGCAAAAAGCAGGCTGATAGTGGTGCTAGCTGGTATTATTATAGTACTTTTGAGCCTGCTAGGCTCTGGCTCAGGACTTTTATCCGACGTGAGTTTTGCGGGAATGATATCACCGCAAATCATCCTATCTATTGCAGTTTTACTAAATGCAATTGCGATATTTGTCCAAATTAAATTCATCCCACTAAACTAAAGCTTTGTTTATCTTTTCTCTATTACTCAAAATAAAATCAGCACTTCTAGGGTAGCTTTCAAATGTGATTTCTTGGTCTTGACACAAAATTTCTTTTGTATTTTCTTTTCCTATTTTTCCACACAGAAGTTCAAAGGCCCTCATGTCTTGAAGTGCATCATAAAAAACCGCTTGTCTTATCGAGATTTGCGGTTTTCCGTTTGCCCCTGGGTAAACCAAAAATGCATCTCCCGACGGAAAAGCCTCGTGCGCATCAGTCACTAGATAAGGGTTAATTAACTCTTTTGAGTGAAAACTATACCAGAAATTATATCCCCAGTGCAAAAAGCCCTTTATGTCATACAAAAATAGTTGGTGCCCTATTATCCTGTTTCTATAAGACGGAAAAGCCATAAACCTGTTACTTACATCAACACCTTGGGCGCAACAATAGTACGTCCACAAATCCTCTACATTCGCGTCTAAAAATGGTTGAATGTGGTCGGTTGCAGGTATTGGATTTTCCACTGCACCCTCTTTGTAAAATTCAAAGTCGGATAATGCATCATATATTTTGCAATCCGCAAGTAATTCTTTCACAACAGATTTTGCCACTTTATAGCTCTCTAAATGCTCGGATGAAGGCTCGTCTGAAATATGAAAACACGAGGTTTCAAGCACTCCTAGGCAGTCAAGTTTTTGCTTTAAACTCGGCAAAAACACCGTCAAAAATTTCTTATATTCACCGTCCTGTGCTCCACATTCCCAACCGAAAAAGTTTTGGAGTTTTCCGTCTACCTTAATCTGTATTTTCGGTGTAAATTTCGCACCCCACTGTGTAAATAAATGCGCCATACCAAAATGTGTTATACCGTATTTTTTTGCAGTGCTTATATATCGTTCAAGCTTATCATAGTCAAATACATAACTGCCATCGCAGAGCTTTTCTATGCCCACAAGTTGCACACAAGGTCTGTATGCGCCGGGATCTGTGTCGAGCATTGGAGTAAACACAGGACAAAGTATCATATTTGTCCCATATTTCGCCGCATTTTCCATGTAGTTTTCAATAAGTTCCCAGTGCCTATCTGAAAATACCTCGCACTGATAATATGAAGCAAGACAGTCATTGTGAAACCATTGATATGAAATTAGCTTTTGCGCCGGTAAAGTTTCGTTTATAACTTCAAGCTCAAAAATCTCGGTTATTTTATGCTTGTCATTGTAAAGTGTAATTTCAATTGGGTACACTCCTGCCTTTTCATTCTCGGAAACTAACACCTCAAACCACAAACTTTTCCAAAGGCCTTTGCTTATCGTTACATCTTGTGTAAACTCAGTCAGCAAATCAGGAAAAAGTGTCGGCTTTGTACCTAAATTGTCGTCATCATGTCTATTTTGATACACAGGAAGCTGTGACGCTACACTTTGCACTACATATGCATCCACCTCTAGCTCACTGTTAATTTTAAGCTTTAGTATCTCTCTTTCTTCTTCCTCTATGCTAAAAGCAAGTTGAAAGTGAAAGAGTTCCGATTTTAAGGCACTTGCCTTGTTAAACCTTTGGGCAGTGGGCTCTCTATCAATAAAAACTTTCTCTAGAGAACTCAAAAGCATAGTTTTCATAATGACACCTCTATTAAATTTATTTCTTTTCGAACACGAAAATTTGCGAAGTAAAGTCGCCTTTATCCATTATTTTTTTACCATTTCTATGGCTGTGTATGCCAATTCCCGCAAACTCGGTGTTTGTTATCATACCCATATTCATAAGCTCATCGCCAAAATACGACTGTCCTTCGCAGATATACTCGGCGTTTTCGTCTAGTCCTACAAGTTTAACTTTTTTTAGCGATGGATTTGGCGTTGCTAAGATTTTGTAGTACGCAAAAATCGCAGTGCTCTTATCTTTTGATACTATCATCCAGCTGTAGTAGTTGTCGTCACCATTTTTAAGCCTATAAAAATCGCCTGTGTGAATTACATTTCTATACTTTTTAAAGAACTCAATTTGCTCTCTTACCTGCTCTTTTTCTTCATCACTTATGATATTAAGGTCAAGCTCATATCCAAAAGTACCAAAGTATGCCACATCTGCGCGCATTTTCATGCTTGTGCTTCTTGCAACTTGGTGATTTGGCACTGCTGCAACGTGGCTGCCCATAGAAACTATAGGATAGACCATGCTGGTACCATACTGAATGTGAAGTCTTTCTATCGCGTCTGTGTCATCACTTGTCCACGCCTGTGGTGCATAGTAAAGCATACCTGCATCAAATCTAGCACCACCCGAGGCACAAGATTCAAATAAAATATGAGGAAAACGCTCTATCAGCATATCATAAAGTCTATACACACCTAAAATGTATCTATGGAAAAACTCTTTTTGTCTACCACTTGGAAGTGCAACTGAATAAGCCTCTGTTATATTTCTATTCATATCCCACTTGATGTACTCGATATTCGCCTTATCTATGGTTTCGCACATTTTATTAAATATATAATCAACAACTTCGTCGCGTGAGAAGTCTAGCACAAACTGCTTTCTTCCATACGACGGTTTTCTGTTTGGCGTGTGGATTATCCAGTCTGGGTGAGCATTATACAAGTCGCTAATTTCATTTACCATTTCGGGCTCGAACCATAGTCCGAATTTAAGCCCCATGTCGTTAATTTTCTTGGCTAGACCGTCGACACCATTTGGAAGTTTTGACAAGGTTACATTCCAATCTCCTAAAGAGCTTGAGTCGTCATCTCTCTTTCCAAACCAACCGTCGTCTAAAACAAATAGCTCAACGCCTAGTTCTTTTGCTTTTGAGGCAATTTTCAAGATGCTTTCCTCGTTAAAGTCAAAGTAAGTGGCCTCCCAGTTATTTATCAAAATAGGCCTTGTCTTAGTTTTGTACTCGCCTTTTATCAAATGTTCTCTAAATAAATCGTGGAAAGTGTTACTCATTCCATTTAAACCTTTGTCGCTATAAACCATTACAGCCTCAGGTGTTTGGAAATCTTCACCACTCCCTAAATTCCACTCAAACTCAAAAGGATTTATACCTATTTGCACCCTTGTTACATCATAGTTATCTGCCTGTGCCTGCGCTAAAAAGTTACCGCTGTAAATTAAGGTAAAGCCCAACGCTTCCCCTTCGTTCTCTGTGGTTTCTTCCCTTTTTAGGGCGATAAAAGGATTGTGCATTGCACTACTAGCACCTCTTGTACTAGAAACTGCATTTATACCTTTTCTTATTTTATTCACCGCAACATGACGCTCTCTGCTCCACGCTCCGTCAAGTTGTAGCATTTCATAGTCCATGTCGTATAAATCTAAGTTAAGTGACATAGCCCTTAAAATTTTCACATCGCTCTCAGAATTGTTTACAAACTTTGTGCTTCTAACAATTGTGGAAAGATTTTCAAAGACGTGATAATAAAGTATCATATTGCAATTTGCAACTTCGTCAAAAAGTGTAATTTCCAAAGTTTCTATATTTTCGCCATGGGTATGCGGTAGGCCTTTAATTTCCTTCTTGCCTTTATAAATCTCATGTGATTTGTACTTAAAATCAGAAATCGTACTGCCGTTTAAAATCTCTAGTTGGAAAGCCGGCTCTCTATAGTCGCCTGTACCGTAAGATGGATATTCTTGCTTTACTGTTTCAAGTGAAAAAGCAGTGTCCACAGCACTCATAGTAGGCGCCAAAGAGCACTCTCTTTCGACCAACATATGGTCAAAATTGTCTCTGTCTCTTATAGCTTTACCGAAATAAAGCTGACCAAGCTGCCCATTTTTAAGCACTTTAAAAATATAGCTTATCTTGCTATTTGTTATGTGAAATGTATTGTTGTTAAAATTAATCATTGTTATCTCCTTTGTTAGTTAATAATTAAAAAAGCTGTCACAAAAAAGTTTACTCATTTGTGACAGCCTTATTATGCTAAAATTATAAAACCATATAACTATCTCTGTCAGGTCCTACAGAAACATATTTAATTTTGCACTCCATTTTTTCTTCTACATATCTAATGTAGTCTTTTGCTGTTTGTGGCAATTCTTCAAATGATTTGCATTTTGATATGTCTGTGTTAAAGCCAGGTAGGAATTCGTATACAGGTTTTGCCCTGTTTAGTCTGTCGCCTGTTGGGAATTCATTCACTATTTCTCCGTCGACTTCATAAGCCACACAGACAGGAATTTCTTTTAGGAAAGAAAGAATATCAAGTTTTGTAAGTGCTATTTCAGTAGCGCCTTGAACCTGTACACCATATTTTGATGCAACCACGTCAAAACCGCCGACTCTTCTAGGTCTGCCTGTAGCAGCGCCGTACTCGCCGCCTGCTTCTCTTAGCTCGTCGCCTTTTTCGTCAAACATTTCTGCCGTAAAAGGACCCTCGCCAACACAGCTAGAATACGCCTTCATAATGCCTATAACTTTTTCAAGCTTAACACTTGGTATACCAGCGCCAATCGGTGCATACGCAGCTATTGTAGATGATGATGATGTATATGGATAGATACCAAAGTCTATGTCTCTTAAAGCGCCTAGTTGAGCTTCGAACATAATGTTTTTATTCTCTTTAGATGCATTTAATAAATAGCTTGATACGTCTGTGACATATGGTTTTAAAATCTCGCCATAAGTTTCAAGCCAGTTTAAAATATTTTCCACTTTAGTTTCACTCTCTGGGTAACCCATAAGCGAAATATTTTTCCATTCGACTAAGTCTTTTACTTTTTCAGGTAAAGTCTCTTTGTCGAACAAATCAGAAAACCTTAGTGTTTTCTTTAAATATTTATCGGCATAAACAGGAGCAATACCACGTCTTGTAGAGCCGTATTTTTTATCTTTTAGTCTGTCTTCTTCAAGGCAGTCTTGCATTACGTGATAAGGCATACAAATTGTAGCTTTCTCACTGATTTTTAGATTATCCGGTGTAATCACAATACCTTTTTCCGTAAGTGATTTAATTTCCTTTGTAAGGTGCTCAATATCAACTACCATGCCATTTCCCATAACATTTACAGTTGTATCTCTTAAAATACCCGATGGCAAAAGATTTAAAATAAATTTACCTTTATTGTTTATAACAGTATGACCTGCATTGTTACCACCTTGATAACGGCAGATAATGTCATAACTTTCTGATAAAAGGTCAACCATTCTACCCTTTCCTTCATCTCCCCAGTTAGTACCAACTATTGCTGTGATCATATTTTACCTCTTTCCTTGTGCATATCTCTATTTTAGACAATAAACACATGTTTTTTCAGTCCGCATAATATTATACACTAAATATGTCAATTCTTCAATAGTAAATATGCTGTAAATTTAAATATAAAATTATTTGAATTTACGTAAGTTTTATACTATAATGTAATTAACAAAACACAGGAGGTAATAATATGTCATATAGAGAAAGAAAGCGCTGGCCATTTTTCGGCTTGCCATTTACATTTACGGTTTACGAGATTGAGGAAGAAATACTAAGAATATCAGAAGGATTTTTCAGAAGACGTGAAAATGATTGTTATATGTATAAAATCCAAGATGTAACGCTCACTTCTACACTTATTGAGAGAATTTTCAGACTTTCGACTGTTGTCTGCCATGCAGGCGACACAACCCACCCAGTAATCGAGTTAAAACACATAAGACATGGACGTGAAATAAAGGACTTTATCTGGGAGAAATCGGAAGAACACAGGATAAAACGACGCACTATCAACATGCAAGACATAGGTGTTGACGAGCTTGACACGTCTTCACTTGATTTTGACGAGCTATAATGAGGATATTAATAGACGCCGACGGCTGTCCTGTGGTAAACGAGGCAGTAGAAATCGCAAAAAAACATAGTATAGAATGTATTATTTTATGCGACACATCCCATGAAATAAAAAAAGACACTGCCCGCACCATTGTTGTATCAAAAGGTGCAGACAGTGTTGATTTTGCGCTTGTAAACATGATTTTAGAAAATGACATAGTGATAACCCAAGACTACGGACTTGCCGCCATGTGCCTTGCAAAAAAGGCAAAGGTGATAAATCAAGACGGTATGGCTTATAACGAATACAACATAGACACCTTGCTTTTGTCACGCCACACGGCAAAGAAGATTAGAAATGCGGGTGGTAGGCTAAAGGGAAGTGCAAAAAGGCAAAAATCACAAAACGAAGATTTTACATTAAATCTTGAAAAACTTGTAAAAGATTAAAGTTTTACTAAATTTTTTACAAAAAATTTCGAGTCGAGAGCCTCGACACGCAAATCGCTTTTCGCAAAAAGAGAAA
>CAYJIA010000018.1:0-38920 GCA_964370115.1 uncultured Eubacteriales bacterium | reverse complement strand
TGTCTGGATAAATTTGTATCGAATACACCGTGCAAATCGCAGTAAACACAAAAAATACTATTCCGATGATTAAAAATATAAACCTCTTATTCTTTTTCTCTGTCATAATGAACCTCCTTTTAAAGAAAATCTCCACGGCAAGAGCAGAGCCCTTGCCCTACAATCAAAAAATCCGAAGGATTTTCGCCACCACTCTCAACTTTCAACTACTACTCAATCTCCCTAAAATAAATCTCAGCCTTTTCTTGCATATCCTTTGCCACTTCTTCGGCGGTTGCTATGCCCTCTGTTTTGTAGTAATCATACCACAAAGAGCTTTTTAGCGCATCGTCAAGATATGGATTTAATACTTTTACAATTAGTGGTAAATCCTGCAGAGTTTCAGCAAAGTTTAAGTATTTTTCTTTTATTTCATCTGAAAACTCTTCTAAATTTTTGTCAATTGTAATCGAAAAATTATTTTTATTTATTGGAATATAACTCTCAAACCTATTGCCATTCCATTTACCAGTTGTTGAAAAATGATAATTTAGCGATGGCGCATCACTTTCATAGGTACAATATTTAATAAATTCCCAAGCTAATGCTGAATTTTTTGCATTTGTCGGTATACTCATAAGATAAGGCGGTAAGATTAACAGTTCACCTTTAGCTGAGGTGACAGGAATTACATCAGTGACACCATCTTTTGCTGTTGTGACGAAATCAACACTTACAACAGACAAATCCGCTACCACACGTTCCACGAAGTAACTATTGTCGAAAAAATACTCATCGAATACCATCCCAACAAAACTTCCTATAGGATACGGACTTCCATCATAGGCTCTTGTTACCTCTAAATATTCTATAAACTCAGGGTTGTCATAATCTGCCGTCATTTCACTACGATTAAACATAGAAGCGACTTCATAATTCCACAGTACAGCTTTACCATCTACAGCGCTGTGACCCATTGATACAAGCTCTGGAAAATCTCCACTGTCTATAGCCTTGTTATATACATCTAGAAGTAACTTATAATCTACTGTTTCAATCGTATCGGGGTCATAACCTGCATTTTCCAAAACATCTGTCCTAAGTCTAAAAAAATCATAAGTAATTGCATTAGGAATTGAATGCAAGCCGTCCTTTATTTCAAAAGCCTCTAAAACATTCATAAAAAAGTCTTCTTCTTTAAACGTAGGGTCGTTTTCTATAAATGTATTTAAATCCATTATCATTCCGCTCGGCACAAAATTTGACGCATAGTCTCGACTTGCAAAAATCAAATCCGGTGGATTTCCTGCTGTAATATTTACATTTAAATCATTTTGATACTGTGCCAATTTGACTGTATCGTCGTCCGTCGGCTCATTACGGTTCGCTCCAGTATGCTCTACTACAACGTCGACATTCGGATGAAGTTCTTTAAAACCCTCAACTAAAGGATACCAGCCAGAAAATTCGTCTTCTCCGTATTCTGCTGAAATAGTAAGCGTACCAGAAAGTTCCTCGCCCTCGGAAAACAAATCAACATTAAATCCCTGTGCGGTCTCGCCTGTACTTGTACAGGCGGTTAGTAATAATGCGATTGTTAGTATTAATGCAATTGTTCGTTTCATAATAAGTCCCTCCTTACCAAAACTATCAACTACTAATTGTTTTCCCCTATAAAAATATCTGCCGTATCTTGTAAAGCTTTTATACAGTCATCGGTACTCATTAATCCGTCGTAAAAATCACGGAATATCAGTTCTGACGAATTTGAAAGTCTTGAAAACTGGAAAAGGCTTTTAAGGGGGTAATTATCCAGCGCACTTATATATTCTAAATATCTTTCCACATACTCTTCTTCATACGTTACAAATGCAGATTCTGCGTACTTTTTCGCATTATTTTTATTAATCGGCACCAATCCGAAAAACCTGTCACCATTCCATTTTCCTATGTTTGATAAAAAATCTACATCTTCACTTTCATAAATGCAGTACTTTATAAACTCCCACGCAAGCTCGGGGTTTTCTGCATTTTTTGGTATACTAAAACTTGCTCCACTGGATATGCCTAAATCTCCTGTAGACGAAAGTAGCGGAAAAGCCATTGTCGCTCCTTCATCTTCCTCCAGTAGCATATTTGCAGCTGGCATATATGAACTTACAAACTCTACAAAGTATTCGTCCCCATCCAAAAGTTTTCTATCATCTATAAACATTAAGTTTAATTGGTTGTTTAGCGGTGTATATTTTTCTATGACTTCAAGATATTCTTTAAACTCTGAATTATTAAAATTAATTTCTACTTTTTCCATGTCAAAGCAAGCACTAAATTCTAACTCGACAAATATAGCCTTACCGCTGGCGCTGTCTTCATCTATATATTTAAGCTCAGGCAGTTCCTCTGTTTCCATCGCTTTATTATAAACATCAAAAATCATCTTGTAATCCACCGCCTCTATCGTATCTTCGTCTATCCCGACGGCGTTTAAAACTTTCGTATCAAATCTCACAAATTGGAAAAAAGTGGTGTTTGGGATTTTATAAAGCTTACCATTTAACTTAAATGCATCGAGTACATTCATATAAAAATCTTCTTCATTAAAAGTAGAATCGCTTTTAATATAGTCGTTTAAATCCACCAAAACTCCGCTCAGTGCAATTTCCGATGTAATGTCGTTGGTGTCATAAATTAAGTCAGGTTCCTCTCCCGATAAAAGTCTTAACTTCAAATCCTCAACATAGTGATTTTCCGACGTTATTTGCTCCTCCATACTGCGTATCGAACCGATACTTACAGTATTTTCGTTACTTATTATCTCAACATTAGGGTGAAGTTCCATAAATCCCTGTGCAAGAGCCCCCACTCCGTACTTTCCTGTGCAGAATAAAGCGATGATATCTCAAGCGTACCCGAAAGCTCTGTCCCCTCGGGGATAATTTCAACCATTGACGTGTCTGTGACTGTAGCGCACGCGACCAAGCTTATTAATACTATACTAAGTACTATTGATATAAATTTTTTCATGATATACCCCTCCAAGCATCGACAAGAGCAGAGCCCTTGCCCTACAATCAAAAAATCCGAAGGATTTTCGCCACAATTCTCAATTTTCAATTCTCCATTCTCAATTAAAAACTAATTCCTAAGTTGTGACAAACTTATTCCTTTTACCAAATAATCTTGACCATACAGGAACAAAATTATTGCTGGGAATACGAAGAATGAGGATACTGAGAAGAACATTGTTGGGTTTGCCGTTGCCACTTGATTTAGGTACACCGACATCGGCATTTCAAACGTGTTTTGTATAAACACCACCGCTTGGTCGACCATGTTCCAGTTGTCCGCAAATAGCAAAATGCTCATTGCAGCTATTACCGATGTCATATTCGGCATCATTATTTTTCTGTAAATTTGAAATTCCGACGCTCCGTCAAGTCTTGCCGCCTCAAATGCGTCTTTGGGGAAGGCTTTTATCTGTTGGCGTATAAGGAACACACCCAAGGGGTGGAACATTGCGGGTAAAATTATGATGAGATACGACTCACTTATACCAAGCCACTGCCCAACTATGAAGTTTGGTACTAACAAAAGTTGCATGGGCATGAGCATTATTACCACATACATAAAGAATATTACTTCCTTATACTTGCTTTTCCACATCTCAAATCCATATGCTGCCATCGGTGCGAAAATCATTTGACCTATAAGTATAGGCACTATTAAAATTACCGAGTTCCAAAAGTATCTCAAATAATCTGGATTTCTAAAGAGTAGGTTATCATACTGGCTTAACGTCGGTTCACTTGGTATTATCGACGGCTCTACAAAGTGCATATTGTTACTGCTATACGCATCTGCGTTTTGCTCTGTAATTTCTGATGAATATCTGTTATTTATCTCCTCTGGGCTCATAAACGAGTTTGAAAATATGTAAAACACAGGAAAAACCGATATGATGCAGCATAGGAAGATAAATATTTTTTGAAATATATTAAGTTTACTTGTCATAGCTTTTCACCTCACTGATAGGTATCGGTGGTTTTCTTTTGTGCATAGAACAAAATGAGTAAAACCACACTGATTACTAAGAATAAAATATACGCCGCACTGCTGAGTTTTTGCATATTAAGTGATGCAAACTGATTGTTTATGTAGTGCTGTAACATATACACTTCTGTCGTAGGATACGCTCCGTACAAGAGGTATATTTCCCTAAACACCTTAAACGAGTTTACTATGGACATAAGTATTACAACAAAAGTTGTAGGCATTAAGTACACTAAAGTTATGTTTTTAAACTGTTTTAACGGCGAGCCACCCTCTAGCGAATATTGTTCGTAATACACCTTTGGTATCCAGTTAAGCCCAGACCAAAACAGTACTACATTGTAGGCGACATTTTTCCATAGGAAAACTAAGATGATTATGACCATGGCAAACGGACCTTGCCCTGGGTTTGAAATTTCAAATCCCATCATAGACAAAGCCTTGTTCATAAGCCCGTTTGTATCAAATATTATTTTCCAAAAATACACTATAGTTCCCGACGGCACGACTATCGGCAAAAGCAGTGCTATGCTTGCGATTATCCGTCCTCTTTTCATCTTTTTCAAGCAAAGCGCAATACATAGGGACAAAAATATTCCTATTGGTATCGACACCGCCATAAAGAATAAGGTATTGCCCGAGGCTTGCAGGAATAAATCATTTGTCAAAGTTTGAATAAAGTTATCAAACCACACAAAGTTCATGTTCGCCACATTGTCTATCATCGCATAATAAAGCGACACCGCAAATGGTATAAAGTAAAACAGCATTATACCCAGTAAGCTCGGCAAAATGAGCAGGATAAATATTCGGTTAGATTTTTTGATTTTCATGACTAGCTCCTTTCATTAACTGTCGACTACTCTATCTATGCATTATCTACAAAACATGTATCATTCCATATTTTCAATAAAACTTACACAAAGAGCCCCAAAAACACAATTAGTCTTTTTCGGCAGATTTAAATTACATTGTTTTTATCTTTTGTATAAATTATACACAATTATTAACAAATAGTAAAGAGAAAATTTCTATAAACAACTTATTTTATCTAAACATTTCTTAAAAATTTTAGGCGCAAAGCAAACCACCCTTGTAGACTGTTTATATTTGCGAAATAAGGCATTAATAAAAAAAAGTCGCACACAGCAATGTGGCGACTTTCACAGTCAAAAAAGCCAATGTTATCAAATCTGAAAACATTGGCCTTTCTATTTTCTATTTTGAGGTTTTCGTAATAATACTTGTTTTAAATAACACGTACTTTATTACCCGCATAAACACAAGAAATTTATCATCTACCGCAACATTTTTTATATTTCTTGCCACTACCACATGGGCAAGGCTCGTTTCTTCCGACACTTTGCTCATTTACAACTGTCTTAGAAGATTTTTGCGCTTTAAATAGTTCTTTTCTTTTTTCTTCTGTCAAATGATTTTCCCATTGAGGAAGTTCATATAGCCATGGTGCTTTTGCTGCAACCATATTATAATATAGCTTTTCTTTATCGTAAGATAAAGTTACACTTGAGTCCTCTTTTAGTTCTTCTAGTTTTATAGGTCTTTTTAAGCTATCGTTAATACCGTCGATGAAACCTGTCATTAGTACAATGTCGACACCAAATTTTTTAGCCAGAGCTTCAACTGTTCCGCTTACAGGTGTTTTCCTTCCAAGTATCTTTTCATACATCGCTTTTTCTTTTAGGAAGTAATCGTTCCAAAACTGCTGAGCGTTCTCGCTCTCTTGTTGTTTTGTTGCAAATTCATTCCATTGATTAATTAGTGTCATTGTGACCTCTCCTTACCTTGCCCTTGTAGTTTTATTGTTAAAATGTAGTCATTTGCTACTATAATATAACAAAAAAAGGAATTTTTCAAGTTTTCTTCGCAATTCTTTTGTTAAATTACGTATTTTATATTGAATTTTTCCTAAAAAATTGATATAATTTCAATTTGTAGAGATATATTTTAATTTACGGGGTGAAACCATGAGCGAAGATACAAATAAGAAATTAGACGAAACCGAACTTGAACACGAAACCGAAGAAAACTTAATTGACGATATCAGTGATGCAATTTCTAAAGATTCAGAAAACGAAGAAGACTCTGTATCTGACGAAGTGACTATGAGCGAAGACACTAGCGCCGAAGACACTGCCGATGACGAGACTGTCGATGAAGAAGATAAAGACGATGAAATTAATGAGCCTGTTTTAGAAACAAAACAAAGCAAAACAAGTGAAAAAAACTACTATGACATCTATTCTAATTCAAATTCAGATGTGCGTGACGATTTTTCTTTAGAACTTGAAATAGAGCGCTCTAGAATGGCTGAAAAAAAGGAAAAAGAAGCAAGGCTAAAAAAACAAGACCACATGTTCATTTTCCAAGATGCCGAGAATGCACAGGCTCAAATCCCAAAAGACAGCTTGTCCACAAAGAATTTTATGAAAGCCATAAACGGTATATCATATAAAACTTTGACGAGAAAGCGCAGTTTTTCTCAAATTCTATTAAATAACGGCGAGCCTCTTCCCTTTGCTATAAAAAGTATAATTTTACAGCTTAGCGCATTAATCCTTTGCACCTTACTAATTATACTTGGTGTGATAGTTGTAAACTTTTTCATCGGTAATGCAGAGGACAACTCTGTTGAGTACATCTCAACTATAGAGAGATTTGAAGCTCCTGTCAGTGCCACCGTACCGTCTGTCCTACCCACAGATCGTGCCGATACTACTGCGCTAAACGCTATTTCTTCTTGGTCTAACAGCGAAGAGCGATTTGATCTTAACGATGAGGTAATGTTAAGCCCAGATACCTTGACAAGCTATATCACAGAGCTTTTACCGCAATACACAGTCACTTTAAAAGAGGGTCTTTCAAATTACGATTTAATGACACAAACTTACGACAGCCTAGCACTTGGAGCTCCTGTTCTTGTCGCTTGCAGTTCTAATTTTTCGATAGTTCCCGAATCACACGCGACAATAAGCTATGCGCTTGTAATCGGAATGAGCACCTCGGACAACACCGTTACCTTGCTCACCGAGGACGGTAGTCAAAAAATCGTGAACATTGATGCCTTTATTGAAGCTACCAGATTTGACAATATGAAGGATACTTCTTTCTCAGATAACCTAAACTTCCTATTCGGCAATTTTGAGAAAAATTCCGCAATATTTATAACAGAGTAATTATGGATAATTTTTATTTTAAAATTCCTAAATACGTAAACTTCACCCTTGAGCGACTTCGTTCCAAGGGTTTTGTTTCATATATTGTAGGTGGTTGTGTACGTGATTTACTTCTATCCAAACATCCATACGACTGGGATATCTGTACAAACGCCACACCACAGCAAATGCAAGAGGTTTTTAGCGACTGCAAACTTGTACTGACCGGCATAAAACACGGCACTGTGACGCTTGTGAGAGACAATAACAACATAGAGATTACTACTTTTAGAAAAGACGGTGATTATTCGGACCACAGGCGACCCGACAAGGTCAATTTCACCACGGAGCTTACCGAGGATTTATCTAGGCGTGATTTCACAGTAAACGCCATGGCGTACCACCCTAAAGAGGGTTTAATCGATAAATTTGGTGGCATAGACGACTTAAATAATAAAATCATACGCTGTGTCGGCGACGCAGGTACTAGGTTTAATGAGGATGCTTTAAGAATGCTCAGGGCGCTTAGATTTTCCTCCACCCTAGGTTTTGACATAGAAAAGCACACTGCCAAGGCGATTATAAGTCAAAAAGCGCTTATAACTTTCGTTTCAAAGGAGCGCGTTAATTCCGAATTTTCCAAGCTTATCTGCGGTGATAATGTTTTGAGCGTATTATCCGAGTTCAAAGATTTTCTCTTTACTATTATTCCACAAATGAAAGATACCGCCGAGTGTACTCAGGAAAATCCTTATCATGTCTATGATGTATTTTCTCATAGCCTACACGCACTTTCTAACACTCCGCCGGATTTATCACTGCGTTTGTCGGCACTTTTACATGATATAGGCAAACCCTTTTGTAAAACTATGGACGAAAATGGCACTGCGCACTTTTTGGGTCATGCGGAAAAAAGTGTAGAACTTGCGACAAATATTTTAAATGACTTGCGATATGCTAACAATATAAAAAAAGATGTGCTATGCCTAATCGCTGAGCACGATCACCCTTTTTCTAAAAAGAGGAATAAAATTAAGCGAAAATTAAATTTATTCGGTGAGGATTTTTTATTTAAGCTTATAAAACTAAAACGAGCGGACATTTTATCACAAAACCCCAACTTTGCAAGCACACGACTTGAAGAACTCGAGGATACCAAGAAAGTAATTTTTGAAATTTTAGAAAGTGGTGAATGTTTCAAAACAAATCAGTTAAAAATAAGCGGTGATGATTTATTAGATTTAGGCTTTAAAGGCAAGGAACTTGGCGAGGTTTTGAAAAAAATTTTAGAACTTGTTATTAATGGACAGTTAAAAAATGAGCGTATCACCCTAGTTAAATTTGCGAAAAAGCAATTAAAAAATTAAGAACATACTATTAATTTTCACATTTGACTTGAATTTCACTTCAAATTAATGTATATTATTAGTGTAGGGAAATTATTTTTAGGAGGTGTCACCCATGGCTGAACGCCCACTTGACGAAACTCAAGCATTCTCAGTTGACAATATTCAAAATTTAGACATGAAACACGTACTCACTTTGGTTTACGAAGCACTATATGAAAAGGGCTACAATCCAGTAAGTCAAATTGTGGGTTACATTCTTTCTGAGGATCCGACTTATATTACAACTCACCGAAACGCTCGTTCTATGATAAGAAAAATCGACAGAGACGAGCTTTTAAAAGAGCTTGTACGAAATTACTTGCGCAGATAAAATAATCGAAAGGACTAAATTTGATGAGTGAAACTATGAACACGCCTTTTCCAACATACAAAGGCAAGCCTTTTGTGCGCTCTGGAAACACAATCTACTTAGGCGATATGAGCGACCCGTATGTGGTTAAAATGGACATTAAAACAACAAAAAAAGTTAAAGATATTGAAATCGCAGACAAGGTCAGCATACAGCTTATATCCACCGACCCAAATGTGGGGATAAAAGAGAGAGTTGAAAAGCACAGCGAGAAAAACGGACTGTACTTAGCACTTGATATAGCCTATGTATGGCTAGAGAGAAAGCTATCAGAAGCGAAATAATTTTTAAAAGAGCCTTTAGGGCTCTTTTTTATTGCATAAAATACTCATCGTCTTTCCATTTTAATGGGTTTGTGTCTATGTATTCCCAAAACTTTAGGTATTCTTCTTCGCTTCTTATTATATGGTCGTGGTATCTATATTGCCATATTTTCTTACCGTGAGAATTATTTAAGCTATTAGCTTTCTTGGTTGAAATTGATTTAAATGCACAAATTATCTCACCAATTGTAGGGCAAGGGCTCTGCTCTTGCCTTTGAATTTCGATAATTAAGTGTATATGATTTGGCATAATTACATACTTTGGTATGGCTATTGTATTAAATCTAATTAATAAATCTTCTATTTCTGATTTTACAATACTACCTATTTGCGATAGGCGGCAAGAGCAGAGCCCTTGCCCTACGATATCACCAAGTATATGTGCTCTACTTTGTGTACATATCGTGATAAAATATGCGCCGTTTTGGGAATAATCGTAATTTATTAGGCGTATATGTTTTCGTTTTGATAATTCCATGGTGTCACCTGCCATTTTTTATAATTATATCAAACATTTTATTTTGGTGCAAATTTTGTGGTATATCCGCGGGCGGTCATTGGCCGCCCGAAATCACCACAAACCCATACGATATCATAAAAAATCGCCACAGGCAAAGCCTGCGGCGGTTTTTTAAGCGCTATTTTAATAAATCTTAAACAATAATGAATTATTGTAGAAGTTGTAGGATAGCTTGTGGTTGTTGGTTTGCTTGTGCTAGCATAGCTTGAGCAGCTTGTGTTAGAACGTTGCCTTGTGTGAAAGCCATCATCTCTTTAGCCATGTCTGTATCACGAATACGGCTGTTAGCGGCTGACATATTCTCAGCAGTTACATCTAAGTTGTTTATTGTGTACTCAAGTCTGTTTTGTAGCGCACCAAGGTTAGCTCTGTTTGTAGAAACTTGGTTGATAGCAGCTTCGATAACGTCAACTGATGCAGCAGAAGCGGTTTCTGTGCTTACATCAACTCCGCCATTTGCAGTTTTAAGACCCTCAGCTGATAAGTCATCAACACCAACTGTAACTTTATTAAAATCATCAGCTGTATCACCTACTTGAAGTGTTAGACCAGTACCTGTTCCACCACTTGCTGGTGTTCCCCCTAGCGGAGTCGCTGCAGGGAATAGGGTTGCTAAAGCAGTTCCAGCATCAGTTGCAAGATCAGCTGCAGTAGTAGCAGTATTTACAGTAAATTCGATTTTACCAAGACCTACTGAAGTTAAATCAATTGTACCTGTATCGCCTTTTGCACCAGTGCCTGAGAAAGTAATGTGGTCTGCTAGATTTAATTCAGTAATTGTACCATTTCCATCTGCACCTATTACTTCAACACTAAGAACACCAGCAGTATTAGTTATACCTACTTTATCGCCCGCTACAACTGGAGCTGGAGCTACAGATCCGCCAGACAAAGAAATTCCAGCAATATCAGTTACTGTTACATCAGCAGATGCCACGAAAGTAGCAACATCATAACCAGCAAAAGCTGCTTTACTTGAACCTAGAGAGCCGTCTAATAGTTGGATACCATTGAATGTTGTTGATTTAGCTATACGAGTGATTTCCTCGTTTAGAGCGTCAACTTCGGCTTGGATAGCTTCACGGTCTACTTCGTCTTGAATAGTTCCGTTAGCTGATTTGATAGCAAGCTCTTTCATTCTGTTTAGCATGTTGTGGATTTCTGTTGTCGCACCTTCTGCTGTTTGAATTAGAGAGATACCGTCTTGTGAGTTTGTTGATGCTTGCTCTAGACCTTTAATTTGAGATTTCATTTTCTCAGAAATTGCAAGACCTGATGCATCGTCAGCTGCACGGTTGATTCTAAAACCTGAAGATAATTTCTCTAGAGATTTTGAAACGTTTGAGTTGTTGATTCCTAATGAACGATTTGAGTTCATCGCCATAATATTTGTTCTTACTACCATTGACATAATTTTGTCCTCCTTGAATTTTGTGTCGGAGATATAATCCTTTATGTATCCGACATTTTTTAATTTTTTTATATTTCACGTAAAAAACTCAGTAGCGCTTTCCCAAATTTTTTACGAGGAAACCAATTTTTTTTAATTGAGAATGGAGAATTGAGAATTGAGAATTCTAGTGGAAAATGCCTTGCATTTTCTTTAAATATAACACGCCGAAGGCGCGAACCTTAATTTTCAATTTTACATTTTCAATTCCTTTTGCTTGTCTTAATTATTGATATTAACATTTTCTTAAGTGATAAGCAATCTGGATACAACTTATTGAAACTATCGGTTGAGATGTAGTCTGATTTATGTAAAAGCTCTAACCAATATTCCGTTTCATAAGCTTCCTTAAGAGCTATACTCATTTTATGTATAAAGTCATTGCGACTTTGTGCGTGCTGTGCTTCTTTAATATTTGCCCCTATACTTGTCCCAGAACGAAGTATTTGTGAGGATAAATGAAATTCTTTATTGTTTGCTAAATTTTTATAAAGTTTAATAATTTCCAGTGCAAAAGAAAAACTTTTACTTTCAACAATATTTTCCATAACATTTAATTCTCAATTCTCAATTTTCAATTCTCAATTACTTAAACACGCTCCTAGCGTTTTTAAGTGGTTTTGCTGCTTGTTGGTTTTCTTTTATTGAGTCGAAAATTTCTGAGCGCCACACTTTGTATTTTTGTGGGGCATCTACGCCTAGTTGAACCATACGTTTTTTTGAGTTTGAGCCTTTTGACACTTCGGTTATTACCACTTTTATAATGTCGGTACCCGTGTCTATCACAAAGCTCTCGTCTTTTTTTCTTGTAAACATCAACATTTTAGTTCCCTCTTTTCTAAAAGGGGATGGCGCAGTGGGTATGAATCTTCAAGTATGGTTTGAAGTGCTGTTCTACTTTTTTCATTTATAAGTATTGGACTTTTTAAATTCAATGTCGACTTTTCCATATTTTCGCCGACTACACAAATAAGCCAAGTGTCTATTTCATCTGTGCCAATTTGCTTTTTAACCTTTTCGCTAAACTGTGGTTTGTAAATTTCCGTATAATCCGAAGCATTTATTATCACAAAGCAAAGTCCCTCTTCTTCTGCGGACTGTAACCATGCTATATTGTCCCCTATTTCATCATCAAACATCATAAAAAATTTCTTATAATCTTCAAATCCAAAAATCGGTTGAACAAATGTAATAATATTTTCGTCTTTTACTTCAATTTCACCAAAGTCACGAGTGTTATAAATCATAATATCACCTTCCTGCTAATCCTATCGCAAATCCACATCCATGTGTAAAGGGATTTTTTGTGTTCATCTAATTTATACCACGCTTTTTTATAAATGAAAGAGGGCTACGAAAAAATTTTTTTAAATTTTTCACAGCCCTTAAATCAATATTAACTTTTATTCTTTACCGTTCCAACAATATGTGCAAAGTTTGCAAGGTTCTATCCCAATTGACTGTACCAAATCGTCTACCCTGTGGTATCTTAAAGTTGTAAAATTCAGTTGTTTTCTTATCATTTCAAGCATAGCTGCATAATTTTTGCTGTCTGGATCGGCATAATCAGAAAGCAGCGCTTCGCTTACACCATCGCCCTCGCGCTCTTTAATCACTCTTCTTGTGATAAGGTCAAAAATTGAGCCAGAACGTGAGAAGTTTAGATATTTACAGCCGTATAAAAGTGGTGGACATGCAGGCCTTATATGCACTTCTTTTGCACCACTGCTATATAAAAACTCTGTTGTCTCGCCTAATTGAGTTCCGCGCACTATCGAGTCGTCAATCAAAAGCAAATCTTTATTTTTAATAAGTGCATCGACTGGTATTAGCTTCATTTTTGCTATAAGACTTCTTTGCGACTGCTTTTGCGGCATGAACGATCTAGGCCATGTAGGAGTATACTTTATAAATGGTCTTGCAAAAGGTATGCCCGATTCATTTGCATATCCTATTGCATGTGCTATACCAGAGTCCGGCACGCCTGCTACTATGTCGGGTGATACATCGTCTCTTTTTGCCAAAAGTTTTCCGCATTCGTACCTCATAGCCTCTACGTTTACACCCTCATAAGAAGATGTAGGATATCCATAGTACACCCATAAAAAAGAACAAATTTTCATCTCTTTTTTTGGCGCTTCGATTTGATATGCCTTGTCTGGACTAATGAAATATATCTCGTTTGGCCCTAATTCATGGTGAAAATTATAACCTAGGTTAATATAGGCAAAATCCTCAAATGATGCGCAGTATGCATCTTTCTTTTTACCTATTACAATAGGTGTCCTTCCAAGTCTGTCACGGGCAGCGTATATGCCTTCCTTTGTCATGACAAGCATAGACATAGAGCCGTCTATTACTTCTTGAACATATTTTATACCTTCTATTAAATCATTTTTTTGATTAATAAGCGCCGCCACAAGTTCGGTAGAGTTTATTTTTCCGCCACTAAGCTCTAAAAAGTGAGTGTTGCCACACTTAAAGGTCTCTTTCAAAAGCTCGTCTTTATTGTTTATTTTTCCTACAGTAGTAATTGCATAGCTTCCAAAGCTTGCGTTTATCACTAGAGGTTGAGGATACATATCTGCTATACAGCCTATACCAATGTTTCCTTGAAGCTCTTCGATATCATTTTCAAATTTTGTCCTAAAAGGTGTGTTTTGTATATTGTGTATCGCCTTGTTAAAATGCTCACCGTCAAAAACTGCCATACCGCCTCGATAAGTACCAAGGTGAGAGTGATAATCTACACCAAAAAATAAATCCAAGGTACAACTGTTTTTTGAAGCAACTCCAAACATACCGCCCATATTTACATCTCCTTAATTTGTATATACGATTATTTTATTATATAAATGTTAAAATTTAATTACGCTAAGGTAATTTTATGGAAAACTTTTTTACCTTTTTTTACTACTATATAACCTTTTTCAAAGGCAGAAGTAGTCACACTAAATTTCACATCGCTAATTTTTTTATCGTCTATGCTAACTCCACCTTGTTGCACAAGACGTCTTGCCTCTGCTTTTGATGGTGTAAGTCCTGAATTTGTTAAAAGATCTAAAATGTTTAGGCCCTCTCCCTCAAATAGTGATGCTTCAAGCTCTGAGCCTGGCATGTTGTCGGCACTGACACCTGTAGAGAACAATGCTTTTGCCGCATCTCTTGCCTTTATAGCCTCTTCTTCATTATGGACAAGCTTTGTAAGCTCAAACGCTAATATTTCTTTTGCAGTGTTTAACTGTGCCCCCTCCCAAGAATCCATTGCTCTTATTTCTTCCATTGGTAGGAAAGTCAGCATTTTAATGCATTTCAAAACGTCGTTATCGTCGACATTTCTCCAGTATTGGAAGAAGTCAAACGGAGATGTTTTTTCTGGGTCTAGCCACACTGCACCGCTTTGAGTCTTACCCATTTTTTTGCCCTCTGAATTTAAAAGCAGGGTAATAGTCATAACATGCGCGTCTTTTCTTAGCTTCTTTCTGATAAGCTCTGTACCGCCTAGCATGTTGCTCCATTGGTCGTCGCCACCAAACTGTAGGTTACAGTTGTACTCTTTAAATAGAGCGTAAAAGTCGTAACTTTGCATTATCATGTAGTTAAACTCTAAAAAGCTTAGTCCTTTTGCCATTCTTTGCTTGTAGCATTCGGCACTTAGCATTTTGTTAACGCTAAAGCAAGATCCCACTTCTCTTAAAAGCTCAATGTAATTAAGTTTTAACAACCAGTCCGCATTGTTTACCATTAAGGCTTTGCCCTCAGAAAAATCGATAAACTTGCTCATTTGCTCTTTAAATCTGTTGCAGTTATGCTCAATGTCCTCGACACTCAATACATTTCTCATGTCTGTTCTGCCAGATGGATCTCCGACCATTCCCGTTCCGCCACCTAAAAGTGCGATTGGTTTATTTCCTGCCATTTGCAGTCTTTTCATAAGGCATAAAGCCATAAAATGTCCTACGTGCAAGCTGTCTGCTGTGGGGTCAAATCCAATGTAGAATGTTGCCTCTCCGTTGTTAATCAGTTTCTTAATTTCATCCTCGTTTGATACTTGGGCTATAAGGCCCCTTTCTTGTAGTTCTTCAAAAATACCCATAGTTTTTTCTATCCTTTCAATTTTTGCAGAGAAAATATAAAAGCCCCCTGCATTTTATTTCATGCAGAGGGCGGAATTACCGCGGTACCACCTCATTTTACCGTATAAAACGGCCTCAAAGAAAGCTAACACTTTCTAAACGCTTTAACGTGCGTTACACCGACAATTCCTACTCAAGTTTTTCAAAATTGCAACTCCGAAATGTATTTCACAAATCCTTACTGCCCATTCACACCAACCACAGGCTCTCTGAAAGCTTAAATTTGATACTTCTTTTCATCTAAGTTATTAATTTGATTATATAGCTATATTTAATAGATGTCAAGTGCTTTCAAGCATTTCTCTTGCCATTTTTCTTTTAAGCTCTGTAATGCCATCGCCTGAAGTAATTCTAGCAAGCTCGTCTATTCTTTCGTCGAGTGTAAGGGTTTTTACATTTGTCAAAGTCTTGCCCTTTTCCTCTTTTTTCTTAATAAGCATATGATTATCTGCCATTGCGGCAATTTGCGCTAAATGAGTTATGCACACAAGTTGATTATTCAAGGACAGATCCTTGAGTTTTTTGCCGACCTTGTTTCCTGCCTCTCCGCTTATACCTGCATCAATTTCGTCAAAAACCATGGTTTCCTTAGAATTTTTTCCTGCAAGCACTACTTTTAGGGCAAGCATAATCCTAGAAAGCTCACCGCCTGAGGCAATTTTAGACATGGGTTTTAAATCCTCACCCTTGTTTGCCGATACCAAAAACTCCACCTTGTCGCAACCGTTTTGAGTAAGCGCAGTACGCTCTTGTAATACTTCAAGCCTTACATTTGGCATATTCAAAAAGGAGAGCTCACCCCTTATTTTCTCACAAAACTTAGCAGCTGCCTGCTTTCTTTTAGTAGATAAATCTTTCGCAAGGCCTATTGCATCTTCTTTAACTTTTTCAAACTCATCTGACAGTAAATCAATTTTTTCTTGTGAAAGCTTTATGTCGGTGAGTTCTGTCCTGTATTTTTCTAAATTTTCAAGTATTTCTTCTTCATTCTCGCCATATTTTAGGCTTAATTTATATAATAAATCAAGTCTCTCTTCTACTGCTTCAAGCTCTTTTGGATTAAAGTCGAGGTTCTCATAATGCCCTCTTATATCCATTGCTATGTCGGTCAGATTATACTCAAGATCCCGCATTTTTTCCGCTAGGCTCTCAATGTCCTTGTAGTTTTTTGCCGCATCTTCAATATTTCTTGTGGCAACACTTAAAGCCGAGACTATACTGCCCTCATCAGAGTTTAGAGCCATATTTGCAAGACCCAAACTTTTTGAAATACTCTCGCCATTTCTTATGGTCTCACGTTTTTTTGACAGCCTTTCACGCTCGCCAGGCTTTATGTCTGCAAGCTCTATTTCCTCTATTTGATAGCTTAACAAATCAATTCTTCGTTCTTTTTGATTTTCGTCTATCATTAGTGCATCAAGCTGTTTCTTTATTGTCTTAAGCGCTTCAAATTTTTCTATATAGGACTTATGCAGAGCATCAAGCTTTGCATAGTCGTCCAAATATTTGCAGTGAATTTCAGCAGACAACAACTCATAGCTATCATGCTGTCCATGAACACAGATAAGCTTTTGTGAAATCTCTTTGAGCATAGCTAAAGTAACCGGCACACCGTTTATCTTGCAAATAGACTTACCACTGCTTTTGATATCCCTAAATATCTGCACATCACCGTCTAAGCAGTCTATGTCCATTTCATTTAATTTTTTTATTATTTCTTTTGGTAAATCATCAAAAAGCGCCGTGACCCTTGCAAAGTCCGCACCTGTCCTTATTATATCCTTTGAAGAGCGTTTGCCCATGATAAGCTCAATCGAGTCTATTATTATCGACTTACCCGCACCTGTCTCACCGGTCATTACAGTAAGACCTTTTTCAAAGTCTATCTGCGCTTTTTCAATAACTGCCACATTTTCTATGTGTAAACATCTTAACATCTTGTTATCACCTATATTTACTCACTTATTATTGCCCTTAGTTCTTCTTGTTTATCCACTGCCATTTCAGGCGTTTTGCATATTGCCATTATTGTGTCTTCACCCGCAAGCGTGCCGACAAACCCAAACGAATTATTCGCATCCATAGAGGCGCAAACCGCTTGAGCCATGCCTGTCATACATTTTATAACTATTAAATTCCCAGCAGCCTCTATGCTAAGCACCGAATCTTCAAACAGAGAGTAAAACTTCGATGAAATATCTCTCGAATTTTCTCCGCCTATCATATACCTGTATCTTCCACTGCTTGAAAGACTTTTCACAAGTCTTAGTTCTTTTATATCTCTTGATACTGTCGCCTGAGTAACATCAAATCCGTCACTCTTAAGATATTTTAGCAGTTCCTCTTGAGTGTCTATATCGTTTTCTCTTATAAGCTCTTTGATTTTATCATGTCTTCTCGTTTTCATAATTGCACCTCCATATATTAATTTGATAATAACTTTTTACTGAGCACATCATAGAAATTTTTCTCACCTGTCATAATGAGTCTTGCATATTTTTTCGAATACGCAAATCCTATTTCTTCTCCACAGGCAAGCTCTATTGGCTTTTCTCCGTCTAAAGTCAAATATACTTTCCCTTTAAATTTTTCACATACTTTTACAGTCAGCGTAGATTTTCTTGAAAACACCACACTTCTATTAAACAGTGAATGAGGACAAATCGGGGTAAAAATCATACACTCCATATTCGGATCTACAACAGGCCCTCCAGCCGACAATGAATATGCCGTGGAGCCTGTAGGCGTCGATAGTATAAGTCCATCTGCCCTGTAATTAAACTGCGAACCATTTATAGTTACACTATAATCTAAAAGCCTTGATAGCTCACCCGAAATTACCGCGTCGTTTAGCGCTGTGCCGACAAGCTTGCCCTCCACAAACACGTCTATCATCATTCTTTCTTCTATTGTATGAGGTTTTTCTACCACATCTTTTAACGAGTCTATTTCCTCTATTTCAAGCCCTGCCATGTATCCAAGCCTGCCCATATTTATTCCAAGCACAGGCTTATCCCAACGTGCAACATGTTTTGCGACATTTAAAATAGTTCCGTCGCCACCGATTGCAATGAACAAATCACAGTCTCCACTGAGTTCTTCATAAAAATTTTTTCTGTCTTCCTTATGTGTGCCGTTTACATCTTCTTTAACTATAACTTCATGTCCATCTTCTAAAAGCACTTTTTCTATGCGTTTTGAAAGTTCCAACGCGTCTACTTTATCTGAATTTGGAAGCAGTGCGAGCACCATATAAAAATCCTACCTTTCATTTTCACGATAATTTATTCAAGCTTTCGTGTGATTGCTCCACTATATCTTTTGGGTCAAAGCCGTCAAACAAATACGCTTCTTCGCTTTTGTTTAGATATGCCAAATACTCTATATTACCCTCTGGTCCTTTTATGGGCGAAAACTGTAGGCCACACACGCTGTAGCCGTTGTCTTTTGCGAAATTGCATATTGTTTCGACAACCTCTATATGTACAGCCTTGTCTTTAACCACGCCTTTTTTCCCAACCTTTTCGCGCCCTGCCTCAAACTGAGGCTTTATAAGACAGGCAAGCCCTGCACCATCGCTTAGTAAATCTCTTATTGCCGGCAAAATAATCCTAAGCGATATAAACGACACATCAATAGATACAAAGTCTATACAGTCAGGCACGATTTCTCTTGTAAGATATCTTGCATTTTGCCTTTCGAGATTTACAACTCTTTCATCAGTTCTCAAAGACCAAGCAAGTTGACCATAGCCAACGTCCACCGAGTAGACTTTTTTTGCACCGTTTTGTAGCATACAGTCGGTAAAACCACCAGTCGATGCACCGACATCCATACAGATTTTACCCTCGAGATTTATAGGGAAATTCGCCATCGCTTTCTCAAGTTTTAATCCGCCACGGCTTACATATTTAAGTTTATTTCCTCTTACCTCTATGTTTGCATCTTTTGCCACCTGTGTGCCGGGTTTATCCGATTTTTGGTTATCGACATATACAAGACCCTCCATAATAAGAAGTCTTGCTTTTTCACGGCTTGGCGCCAGATTTTTTTCAAATAAAAGCACATCAAGTCTTAATTTTTCAGCCATAAATTCTCTTTCCTAACATAGATTTTTCAAAACATTTGCTATAGATTGCGCGTCTAGACCATTTTTCTCCATTTGTATCCCCATGCTGTTATGGGTGACAAATGGATTTTTCACAGCACTTACGCTATATTTTCCTTTGTATCCTCTTTGTTGTAAGTTCAAAGAGACATATTCGTTAATTCCGCCGTTTAGCTGTCCTTCTTCGACAAACAGGACGCTATCATAAGCTTTTAGTTTTTCAAAAACTTCTTCCTCTATCGGGAAGATTTTATTAAGTTTATAAATAACGGCACTCTTGTTTGCCGCTTTTAGCTTTTCTAATGCCTCACAGCAATTTGAAAAAACTCTACCGTAGGTCACAATCGCCACTTTAGCATTTTCATCACCATAGATGTCAAAATCCATAAACTTTGAGACAAAGTCGTCTGGCCTATACATTTGGCCACCTCTCGGGTATCTTACCGCCACAAGATTAAAGTCATCTTCTACAATTCTTTGAAGTGTAAAGTCTAATTCGTCAAAATACGACGGTGAGAAAATTGTAATGTTTGGCACAGTTCTTAAAAAACTAACATCAAATAAGCCTTGATGAGTTTTTCCGTCCTCACCTACCATACCAGCCCTGTCTACCGCCAATACCACTTTTAAATTTTGCAGTGCAATGTCGTGCACCAAGCTGTCATACGCTCTTTGTAAAAATGTAGAGTACACCGCAAACACAGGCAAAAGTCCTTGTCTTGCAAGTCCTGCTGCAAAAGTCACCGCGTGTGCCTCTGCTATTCCCACATCAAAAAATCTGTCTTTGTACTTTTTAGAAAATTCCAAAAGCCCTGTACCGGTAGACATCGCAGCAGTTATCGCACAAATTTTCTTGTTTTGTTCAGCAATGTTCACAAGGCAGTTTCCAAACACGTCCGAAAATGATTTTTTTGGACATGGCACTTCGCCGGTTTTATTGTTAAACGGAGCAACACCATGGAAAACCCAAGGTTTTTCCTCGGCAAATTGATAACCCTTACCCTTTGTTGTTCTAAGGTGAATTACGACAGGCTTGTTAATTTTCTTCACATTCTCTAGTGTTTCTTTTAAAAGCGTCAAATCATGCCCGTCAAAAATCCCATAATACTTAAATCCCATATCTTCAAAAATATTTGACTTATACACTATTCTTCTTACAGCACCCTTAGCTTTTCTAAGGCCGTTTGCAAAAGAATTTCCCACAAGTGGAATTTTCCCAAGCGTTCTCTCAACAGAACTTTTCGCCTTGATGTAGCCCTGAGAGCTTCTCATGTATGTGAGGTATTTTGCCATAGAGCCGACATTTTTTGAGATCGACATATTGTTGTCGTTTATTATTACTATAAAGTTTTTTCTTCTTCGCCCTGCATTGTTAAGGCCTTCAAAAGCAAGACCACCCGTGAGTGCTCCGTCACCTATTACAGCGACTGTGTATCCACTTTTTTCCTTAATTTGTTTACCAATGGCTATTCCAAGCGCCGAAGAAATTGAGGCACTACTATGCCCTGTTGTAAATGGGTCAAAGTCACTTTCTTCTCTTGACGGAAAACCTGAAAGTCCATCATTTGCCCGAACAGTTGAAAATCTTTCTTTTCTTCCTGTCAAAATTTTATGCGTGTAACACTGATGTCCCACGTCCCAAATGATAGTATCTTTTTCTAAATCAAATACCGATAAAAGTGCGACGCTTAGCTCTACAACACCTAAATTAGATGCAAGATGTCCTCCGTTTTTAGAAACAGATTCAACTATCTCTTCACGCACTTCTTTACAAAGCTGTTCTTCATTTTCTTTTGTAAGAAACCTTATCTCTTTTTGATCTGTAATACTATCTAAGATTTTATCCATACTAACTCCAAGTTACAGCATACCATTTTGTAGTTTTGCTGCATTTAATGTATTTTGCATAAGCATTGCAATAGTCATAGGGCCAACACCGCCAGGCACAGGTGTGATATAAGATGCAATTTTTTCTACTTCTTCAAAATCAACATCACCACAAAGTTTGCCGTTTTCGTCTCTGTTAATTCCAACATCAATTACGACTGCACCCTCTTTTACCATTTCTTTTGTGACAAATTTTGCACGTCCCACGGCAGCTACCAATATATCTGCACGCTTGCATACTTCATTTAAATCCTTAGTCCTGCTGTGACAGACTGTAACAGTTCCATTTGCGTGTAAAAGTAGCATAGCCATGGGTTTTCCTACTATATTGCTTCTTCCAATTACCACACAGTCCTTACCTGATATCTCAATCCCTGTAGATTTTATGAGCTCCATAACACCTGCTGGTGTGCAAGGTAAAAAGCTATAGTCGCCTATCATGATTTTTCCAACATTTTGTGCGTGGAATGCGTCAACGTCTTTATCTGGTGATATTGCCTGAATTACTTCATTTTCATCTAAACCCTTTGGAAGTGGCATCTGTACCAAAATTCCGTTTACTGCAGGTGAGTTATTTAAAGTCTTTACAAGGTCAATAAGTTCTTTTTGTGAGGTTTCTGCCGGCAGTGCATACTCTTCTGAATATATTCCACACTGCTCGCAGGCTAGTTTTTTGTTTCTTACATATACTTTAGATGCAGGATCATCTCCTACTATCACGACTGCAAGGCCTGGGTTTACGCCTTTTTCTTTTAGTCTTTCCACTTCTACTTTAATTTCTTCTTTTATTTTTGTGGATACTGCTTTTCCATCAATTATCTTTGCCATCTTCAGATTTCTCCTCTTCTAAAACTTCTTCAACTTCTTTTGTTTCTTTTTTTATCTCTTCTAATGCTTCTTCGCTTTTTACGTTTAATGCCATAACGGTTTTGTTTCCGCATCCTGCAAGCACTGTTCTTTTTCTAAACGCAACTAGCAGTCCAACTGCGATTAAAACGCTTACTACTGCCACAACTTGAGAAACTTTTAGATTTATTACCGGTACCATTAGACTGTCTGTTCTTAGTCCTTCGATGAAAAATCTTGATATTCCATACCAAATTATATATAAAAGGAAGGTTTGGCCATCGTATCTTCTCATATGTTTTGTAAAGAAGTGAAGTAACACAAAACCTAAGATACAAAGTATAGACTCATATAAAAAACAAGGGTGCACTGTGCCGTCTGTTATGATTAGTGTATTTTCAGATCTCATTCCCCAAGGAAGAGTAGTTGCATCTCCGAATGCCTCTTGGTTTACAAAGTTGCCCCAACGTCCTACGCCTTGCCCGATTAAAAACCCAATAGAAGCGACATCAAGGGTCGCAAGCGCATTCATCTTTTTAAATTTCATGACCAGCACGCCACCTAAAAGACCGCCTATTATTCCACCGTAAATACCAAGGCCTCCGTCTCTAAGGTCGAAAACCTCCATGGGATTTTGCCAGTATTTATCGCCGGGATAAAATATAACATAGTAAAGTCTTGCGCAAATTATGCCAAGCACTATACCACCCATAGTAGCATCTATAATCGCATCGCTTGTAAGACCCATTTTTTTAGCATTGACACAGCCATACAAAACAGCAAGCACAAGTCCCGTTGCGATTATTATACCATACCAGTATACATCAAGTCCAAAAATCGTAAAAGCCACGGGATTTAGGGTAAATTCAAGCCCTAGTCCCGGAAACTGCACATCATACATTTTCATCTTCCTCCATAGGCAGAATAACAGATAGCACGCTATGCTGTTTATTCATCATTTCTCTTAATTTTTTATTTGCATCTTCTAAAGTAAGTGTCGCAAACACGTCTACATATTTATAAAGTTCTCTGTTTTTAAAGTTTAAAGAAGTAATCGCATTACTTATGTTAGACGCACTGTTAAGCCCTGCGATATTCGAGCCGTAAATTGACTTTTTCGCCCTGTCGAAGTCCTCTTTTAAAAGCCCTTCTTCCTTTAGCCTGTCAATTTCTTCGTCTATTAGCTTTTGTACAAGTTTTGGGTCTTTTGTTTCTCCCATAAATAAACTTGTCGCAAAACCCTCCCCCTCAAAATACTCATATCCAAAAGAGATTTCGTTTATAAGCTCTAAGTCATATAATTTTTTGTAAAGCGGCGACGAACTCGAGGCTATTATATCTAAAATAATTTCTGCAAGTGCCACGGATTTTTCATCATCAAACTCACCACTTATCTTCTCTTTATACCCAAGCTCAAAAAGTGGCATTGCAACTGCAAGTTTTTGTTCTACATAAGGGTTTACAACTGTCTTCGGTTCTTCTTCAAAATAACGTGTCACTTCAACTTTTTCACTAGGCTTTAACATTTTGTCACACATTATCATGACACGCTCTATATCAATCTTTCCAGCAATTACAAGTGACATGTTGTGAAGATTATAAAAAGTCTCATAACAGCGATATAAATACTCGGGTGTCACGTGGGATATACTCTCTACTGTACCTGCTATATCTTCTTTTACTGGGTGATTATGATACATATTTTCCAAAAGATTAAACATAACTTTCCAATGTGGGTCGTCGTCGTACATTTTAATTTCCTGGGCAATAATACCCTGCTCTTTTTCAACCGACTCTTTTGTGAAATACGGCGACTGTACAAAATCAAGTAAAATCTCAAGCGCTTCGTACACATTGCCGGTAGTAGAAAACAGATAACAAGTGTTTTCAAATCCTGTATAAGCATTTGCGCTTGCTCCTGTTTTTGCATATCTTTCAAACGCGTCTCCGTCTTCGCTTTCAAAGAGTTTATGCTCTAGAAAATGAGCAATACCAGCCGGTACATCGTGTACAGTATCGTCTTTATCTGTTCTAAACTTAACATCTATTGAGCCGTATTTTGTACTAAACATCGCATAGGTCGTCTGAAAATCATTTTTAGGGTAAATAATTATCTCTAGACCACTCTCGTGTTTTATTTTATAATATTCTTCACCAAGCATTGCGCTTTTTATCGTTATTATATCACGATTTTTCATTAGCTTCCCCCTTTAACACAAACACTGTGTCTAGTGTTAATTTCCTTGCCGCTTCTATAATCGCTATTCTATCAACAGCGTCTATTCTTTTTATCATTTCTTCAGGCGTGAAAACCTGTGGTGCAAAAATTTGTCCTATATAAAAGTTTTCTGTCGCATAAAGTGAATCTCTCACCGCATTATAGCTGTTATACATTGCAAGCTTTGCAAATTCCAACTCGTTTTCTGTAAATTTACCGTCACATATATTTTGAAGCTGCTCTAATATTGCAAGCTTTGCCTTTTCTATATTTTCAGTTTCTACGCCACTTTCTACAAAAATCGAACCCTTTATCTCGCTAATTCTTGAAGAACAGTAATAGCAAAGGCTCATTTTTTCACGGACGACAGTAAAAAGTTTTGAGCTTACACCGCCGCCAAACATCACATTCATAACCTTTGTAGCAAGTCCGTCTTCTGGTATAACACCTGTTCTAAAACCCATGACAAGCTTAGACTGAGAAAGCTTTTGCACTTCTTCCACACAATTTTCTTTTTCTGCCGACAGTTTTATCTTATTTGTAAGCTCACAACCAAATCTTTCAAGG
Organism: uncultured Eubacteriales bacterium; assembly: GCA_964370115.1. GTDB lineage: Bacteria > Bacillota > Clostridia > Oscillospirales > Acutalibacteraceae > SIG603. Next base: position 13,902 of record CAYJIA010000018.1, on the reverse strand, counting down.
TCAAAATACTTTGAAAAAGTTTTACAAACCGTGTCAAAATCACAATCTCCTAAAACAAATATTTCAAATCTGGCCTTTTGCACAACATTTAGCCAAGTCGCAATTAAAGTTTGCCTGTCAAGATTTTGAACCTGCTCTTTTGTTCCAAACCTACTGACTCCTGCGGCTTCGCCTGCAAACATAATTTCAGAGCATCTTTTTGATGCATATACTTTCTTGTCGCTAAAGCTTGCATCTATACATTCTATAACTTGTCTTTGCTCTTGCTTGAACGCCTCTTCGGGTATCATGCAGTCACTGTCAACTACAGGCGAAAAAATCGCAGAGCATAATAGTTCTGAAAATTCTTTTGCCAAATTTTCTTTTTCTAGCACATATTTGTTTGATAAACCAGACGCAGAAATATTTAAAACCTGATTATCTCCTATTTTTGATACATTTGAGTAAATTGAGGCGCCATAAAGTTCTGCCAAATGTTTTGATAGGCTTGTTAGGTCAGGATATCTCATTGTTGCACGGCTCACAATTGATGGTAAAATAGCATACTCTGATGCAGTTTCACTCTCAAGTGGCAAAACCATATTTACAGATATACGCATAGTTTTAAATTTTTCGTCTGTAAAGTCTCTAACTATAACATCGTCGCAAAAAGTTCTTGTCTTAAATTCGCTCATTATTTTCTCCCCGATTTTAATGTATATTTATACTGTTTCTGATCATTATACCATGTTTTTATAAAATTTGAAAGTATTTTCAATAAATAAATGTATATTAATTTGTATAAAATTTATATTGAAATTATTTATAAATTATTATATAATATTGTAAATTTATAAATTAATTTATTCGGGGTGTCACTACTATGGCTATAAAATCTAAAGAACTAGCAAAACTATTAGGGGTTTCGACGGCAACCGTCTCCCTTGTAATCAACAACCGTCCAGGACTTAGCGATAAACTAAGACAAAAACTTGTAAATCAAATTACAGAGCTTGGGCATGAGGATATGATAAAGCACACTCCTGCACAAAACACAAAAAAAGTTGTAGCGTTAAACGAAAGCGACAAAAAAACTATAGCAGTGGCAATTTACACTACAAACAAACTTCAACGCGACAATTTCTCCTTTTTTCCTGCTGTTATTGAGGGCATTGAAAACGAGGCACAAGAGCGCGGATACGAGGTAAAAGTGCTTCATATGAACGGATATGACCGACCTTTAAAGTCCTGTATTAATGCGTCGAGCACCGTAGGTGTAGTTGTTCAAGCTTCTACTATAACCGACGAAATCGAAAGCGAACTTGCAGAGCTTCCAGTGCCATATATATCAATAGATAACTTCTACCCTGGCAGAAATCTTTCATCGGTTTGCATAAACAATGAAATGGGAATACACCATGCGGTAAAACATCTTGTCGAACTTGGCCACACAAAAATAGGCTATATTTCAAGCGGAAGTGACAGAAACACACTTATCGAAAGGCGCAGATGTTTTCACCTAGAGCTTAGAAACTTTGGCCTTGAAGATTTAGTCGAGGATAAATTTGTCTGTGGTGCAGACGAGACTAAGGCGGTCAACTGCCTTATGGATAATTTAAGAGATTTAAAGGATTTGCCCACTGCCTTTGTCGCCGAAAACGACATTGTCGCCTGGCACTGTGTAAGAGCATTAAAAAAACTCAAATACCAAATACCAAACGACGTTTCTGTTGTGGGATTTGACGACTTGACCATTGCCTCGCTTGTAGAGCCACCGCTTACAACAGTTCGCTCTCATAGACATCTTCTAGGTCGAGAAATAGTGATACAGCTTGCAAACCAAGAAAAACTGAGCAAACTAGGCTACTCAAACACTCCTATAAAACTTTGTGTAGGCGTAACATTTATGGTAAGAGAAAGCACTGGTCCTGCGCCTAACAGAGAGTGAAATCCTTTATTTTAAAATCACCTACCCATTAGCACCTTACTCATCCTATTATTCATTTTACTCAGTATAAAACTCAGTATAAAAACTATTGATAGCGACACAAAAAACAATGCTGTGCTTCCTAAACTTACATTATAAACCTCAAAAATCCCTTTTACAGAAAGTATAACTAAGGGATGCACAAAGTATATAAACCCTGCAGTTTTCCTAGAGAAAGTTGCAAGGGTTTTTAATTTTTTCGTGGGATGTTTTAAAAGTGTGAGCACAAGACAGGCTGCAAATGGATATACAGAAAAGAAAAGCTCAGGATACAGTGTCGACTTCATAACCAACACTAAAAACAGCATCTCACTAACAAAAACTACCGACATTATTGTAATCGGCAAAAAGCTTGCCTTGTATTTGTTTTTTGCTAAATATATAAAATATCCTCCGCTAAAACTTGATAATCCGATGGCTACTATTAGCACAAATTGATGAAAGCCTCCAAATCCGAAAAACTCTGATAATATTGGGATTTTTTCTCCACTAAATATATAAGCCCTACCAAACACACAAACTACATTTATAAATACAGCGACAACTGCAAGTGCAAATAAGCCCTTTTCGTTAAAAAATTTATAAATAATCGTTACCAATATAAGTGAGTATAATAATGCAAGAAAATACCACAGGTGATAAAAACTGCCGTCTATAAAAAAGTAGCGCAGTCTTTGCATTAAAAATTCACCTAAATCTTCTTGATTTATAATAATAGAATTAATGAAACTAAATGCATAATAAATTACTGTCCATACTAAATAAGTCTTTAATATTTTGAAAAATCTGCTCGAAAAATCCACCGTCGAATTTATCAATCCTGCGATGTAGTAATATCCCGACACCATAAGAAAATACACGACGAAACTTCTGACAAAATATCTACTGACTATATTATAAAGCTCTGTGTTTACATCTATAAATAAATTTGAGTGGCACGCCACGGTGAGCACTGCTATTATCAGTCTTGTAATGTCTATACCATTACTGCGTTTTTCCATACCCGTCCCCTTTCGCCCGTAGTTTTACTGATATATATCCCAAAACAGCCGATGTAGTCAAAACCATGAAAAATAGTACTATACTGTCAATTTTCAATCTTAGTACATCAGAAAAGACAACTATTATAAGCGGATGCGAAAAGTATATGAAGCTCGACATTCCCCTTGCAGTCTTTGCAAATCTCGAAAATCTTGGTGCTGGAAATCTTAAAAGTGTAATACATAAAACTCCCACAAGCAGGTAGGTAGAAAATTGTGAATTTGGCCTATCTACCGCATTTAGCACAAATATCGAAAATATATTTTCCACTATATAAACCACAGCTATGACAGATAAGATAAAAACTATTTTCCCACTGCTTAATTTCCTAAAGACAGCTTCAAACTTTGCTATAAGATACCCAAGGCACATAAATGGAAGGCCAATAAAAAATATATTTTTTATTGCAGAGGCCTCACTAATTACACCTATACAAAACAACAATATAGACACCAACGACAACACATTAAGTCCTTTTGTTTTAAGAAATTTAAAGGTAGCCCAAATTATCAACATAGCATACAAAACGGCAATAATGTTCCACATATGCGGATAACTTCCCTGCGTGAAGAAAAACACTAGCCTGTCTACTAAAAATCTTGAAAGCGGTGTTTTTTCCATAATCACGACTTTAACAAAACTCGCAGCATAGTATATAAGCGACCAGAAAATATAGATTTTCAGCATATTAAAAAACTGAGGTTTAAGTGATATCATCCCTTTGCAAAAATAATATCCTGTAATACAAATAAAAAACTGCACCACATATCTGCTCATTATAAAATTTATTACTAAATCGTAAAAAGCCGTGTTTACATCTATAAACAAAAATGTATGCAAAGCCACAATGCACACCGCACCAAAAAGTCTAAATATGTCTATGGCCGAATTTCTAGTTTTAGTTAAATCTTTTGATATTTCCATAATTTCACCACTTTATGCCTTAAAGGCATAGTTTTTCACCTGATTTAAAGCCTTGAAAATCTTAACACGCTTAATAAAAATGTAGACTAAAAAGCTCATTACGTAAAATAGATTTGCAAACATCGGGGAAAAATTCATATTAAATAACACAAATCCCCATACGAGAATTTGCTCTAACGCGATATCCGACAAAATTTTGCACTTAAGTTTTTGGCTGAGCAAAATTTCAGATAAAATATTTTTCAGTGCCGATAAAACAACGATAAACAGCACCGCAATGTCTAAACTCCCCATTAAATACACACTTATACATGTCAAAATCACACTTAACAGCACAGATATTATATTCACAAAAAGAATTTTACCCACTTGTGTAAACACCTTAAAATAAGTGGCACTAATCACCGTGGAGCGTGTCTCAAACAGGCATATTGGAAGTAAAATCGCTAGATATTTTATACTGTCTAAATACTCAGGTAGCCACATTTCAAGAAGTGTTTTAATCGGAAGATAAAACACCAATAATAGTAAAATTGGCACTGTTATAAAAATTCTTAGCAGTGAATAAATTTTTTCTAATTTATTCACATCAAACTGTCGGAGCATCGGAAAGAGCACTAACCCTACTGCTGACACTGTCGTTACCACCATACTCACAAGGCTTAAGGTGAGCGAAACTTTACCAAATGCGATAGTTCCGAAATGATTTTCAATGCCAAATCGCACTACACCTATGACTAGCTGTCCTGCAAGATTTGCAAGTAATAGCTTATATCCAAGCTTCACCGCATTTTTTGAGGAAGTTAGAACATTTTTCATGCTACCAATTGGCGATATCACAACTCTTTTGCATTTAATCACCGCATAAATTAGCGCCACGATGCGCGCAAGAATTTGCGCATAAATCAACAGTAAAAATTCTTTTGAGCCTATAAAAACCACAGCTAAAACAAGTCCTAAAAACAAAACCTGCTCTAAAAATGCAATATGTGAATAAGTCTTTATTTCACCGCTTGCTTGGAGTACCGTTTGAATAAAATACCGCATTATTTCAAAAAATGCGCATACTATAGCCAATATTAACACTGCTTTCTCATTTGTTCCCCATGCACTACACGATATCACTAAAATGACTGTAATATTCATCACAAGCTCATATAAGCCCAACGCAAAAAATTGTCCAGAAATTTTCGTACAGTTTAACTCTTCATATTTTTGACCACCGATTTTCAGATACATTCCCTCGCACATTCCAAGAGATGAGTAAAGTGCATATGTAAGATAAAATTGATATAATTGCCAGTAACTATATTGCTCTACACCTAGCAAGTTTGGCAAAAAAAGTGTCAGCAAAACCGATATTAAAAGCCTCGCAACATTTACAGACACCGCCCTTAAAACCTTTGTCGCAAATACAGTGAACTTAGGGTTCATGACAAAACCCCCAGACCTAATATACTTTGATACGGTATTACGTCGTACCATTTATTTATATAAATATCGTAAAACAATTTCACAAGATGAATTGAAATTACTATCAGTACAAGTATTATCCGCCTGCTTTGTATCCGCTCTTTTTTAAACATTTTTGGAATAAAGAGCACCGACGGCGTGTAAAAACATATCGATAACCTGTTAATCTGCGGTATAGAGCTTGAAAATATTAAAATTGCCGTGCCAACCAGTTGCATATTCACAGCAAAGTTATACTCTTTGTCTTCATCATCTTCCCCATAGTAATAGTAAAAAACATAAAGCATGAGTAAGGCAAGATAAAACAAAAATCCTATCAGATAAAAATTTGTCATCTGTGCATAAACAGACTGCAGGTACCATGCATATCTGGTTTTTGAGATTATAAATTCTATTACGTAATTAAGTGGAATTATCAGCGCTATACTAAGCCCCAAAACCAAGGCATGAACGCTTATCTTTACCTTTAATCCATACAAAAAATATACAGGAATTAGTATTACTGCGCTTATATGTATTGTCGAGAGCGCTATAATTATAATTAAATATTTCAATAACTTCCGCTGTTTTATAAATTTAATCGTGTATAAAAATACAGCAATTACCATGCTCTGTCTTATTTGGTTCATGGAATTAAAGTAGAGTGAACCTATCACAAAAAATAAAATGCTAAATGCGTAGTTTATGGAATTATCATAAATTGCCTTGAACACAAATCCACAGTTTATAACACTGCAAACAGCTATCATCAAAGAAAAATTCGGATAAATAAAATAAACTATTTTATTTAAAATATTAAATCCCTCTTCATAAAAACCTGCACCCGTTTCACTTACTTCATAAAAATGTTCGTAATATATATACCAATCCGTTCCAACTTCATATCTGAGCGCCGACACAAGAGTTAAGATGAGCGCAGAAATAACGGCAAGTGCAACACCTTGCCCACTTTTATTCATTTCCCCCTGCCCACGGACAAGTGCCGAGCGTTTCCCTAGTGCTGACAGGCTTGCAAATGCAATTGATAGCGCCGTCGCAAATATATAAATCGCCATAGTCCCTCCCAACACTTTGTGTTTTTAAATCTTAGTCGTGTCTGGAATTACGCCTAAAACCTCTAGTTTACCATATAGCGACACATCGCTTAGACTTATAATTTTTAAAGATAAAATTTCTGGTAACAAAGTTATAAATGCTGTAATAAAAAAGCCTATAATACAGCCCACTAAAATAAACATAGCAAGCCCATCTTGTGCATTGTAGCTTATGTCGACCTGTGTCGCCAAATCAAGCACCGCAATTTGACTTGACTCGTCTATAATCGCTGTCACTTCTTGCACAAAGGCTTTTGTGACTGCGTTTGCAATTTGTATTGTGAGCAAGGGGTCTTTAGCGCTTACATAAATATTTATTATCGAAGAGCTATTGACATATGCGCTTTCGTTGTCAAATTCCACTTTTATCATGTCGTATATATCATATTTACTAAGCCCAATATCCCCTAGCTCGTCGAGTGCCAGTTGTGCCACCGAAAGACTTTTAGCAATCTCGGCGTACTGTACACCCTTTGCCGAATTTGCAAGCTCGTCTGTCACCGTATATGCGCTTGCCCTTGCGGTGTATAGATTTTCATGCTCCAAAACAAAGTATCCGACTATAGCAGAAAAAATCCCTACTGCCATTGTTATTATAATTAACAGTGGCAGCTTTCTTATAAACGCCTTTAAGCATCTCATATAATTAATTTGAATAATTTTCTCCACCTATCTCACTTCCTTTGTCTGCCTCTTAGTAGCAGTTTTATAGCAAAAACTATAATTATCATCCCAATTAACACTATAGTCGCTATGGATATGTAAACCCAAAAATTATTACCCTCAAAAACATTTGCAGTGGGATTGGTAGATATTTCTACCTCATAGGCATTGTCTGGTTCTTCTATTACATTTATCTCATACTCATATCCGGCACTGCTAAAACTTTGACTGTATTCGTCTTCGTAATTCACTGTCATACTTACGACTCTTTCTCCGAACTCTACAAAGCTTAAACCCACATCTATAATAGCAGTTTCACCGTGTCCAAGGCTTTTGTATTCAATCACTTTAGGACTTTCGGCAAACTCCCCTTCTAGAGATATTAAAATTCTATCTATCTGTGTCATTCCTGTATTTTGACACTCTATTTGAAAGTTGCTGCTCACATTTGCTATTGCGCTGTCAGAAAAGTCATTAAACTTCACCTCTAGCTGTGTCGTCTCAAATTGTCGCACCCTTATTTGTGTGCTATTTTCATACTCTACTAATAAATCACTTAGATATTTAAAGTCAAAATCCATCACCACCCAATCTGTGGCAAATTCGTTTTTTACCTCAAAATCTATGTCTATATATGTAGACTTGCCTGCCTCTAGACTTTCAATATAATATTGGTTTGTTCCACCTTTTGGCAGATAAAAGACCTCATCGCTAAAATACAAACTCAACATTATATTTTGGGCATCAATATCACTATGTGCATTTTCCACATGTATGCGCATGGTAAAACTTTGCCCAACATTTGTGTTCCCACTTACTATTTCATAGCTTGACACATACACATATGGATTTACAGTGCTTAAATTTTCATCATTATAGCCTTCGGAGTTCACTTGTAGGCGTGTAAGCGCTATTGGAATCAACATGATACATAGACATAGTGATATAGTTATCTTTATAAGCACTCTCACTGGCCTGCCCCCTTTGTAGGTCTTCGCCTTTTTTTAGTTTCACTCTTTTCTTCATGCCTAAGTTTATACCTTGTCCCGTGCAAGTATTTTGAAGAAATGAACTTTTTATTCTTGAAATAATCATAGTCTTTTGCATACTCTTTATATGCTTCTAAACCTGCCTTGTTTGCAATTACACCTATTACATTGACTTCGCTTTTCAAAAGTCTTTCGTATGCCTGTTCTAAATACTTTTTCTTTGCGCCGTCCATAGAAGCCACCAAAATTGTCGCGTCTGCCCTTTGTCCGTAAAAACTCGAGTCAACAGAAGAGCTTATCGAAGGGCCATCGATTATCACATAATCAAAATCATTAGAGAATTTTTCAAGCATTTCTCCCATTTTTGAAGAATAAAGTATTTTCAAGGTACTATCCACATGGTGAATACCGCCCGATATATAAAACAAATTTTCCCTGTTTGTCTCGTTTATTATCTCATCAAGCCCTGTCTTTCCTATTATATAATCGGCAATACCCTTTCCTGTCTCTTCGTTTAAATGCTTAAACCTGCCGTCTTTTCGCAAATCGCCGTCAAAAAGCAGAGTTTTCAAGCCTGCACCTGCAAGCGAAATCGACAGTTCCACCGAAACAGAAGTCGCTCCAACACCTGTCTCGCAGCCACAAATATAAAAAACCTTATATCCATATTTTTCTTTATTTATACACAAGTTAAGCACTGCATTGTCAAACGCATCGTTTACTAGCGAGCTATTATTGCGATAAATTTCTACTATGTTTTTCATTCCCTACCTCTTAACTTGAGTTTAGCTTAATACTATCTAGCGCCAATTCCTGTAATTACAGCCGTAAGCGTTTTTAAAATCAATTTCATGTCAAGCCCTATCGACCACTCTTCTATATACTTTATATCCTGCTCTACTACCTTATCAAAATCATGTATATCACTTCGCCCATTTACTTGCCACATACCCGTAATGCCTGGCATAATGCTGAGTCTTCTATGGTGCTTTCTATTATACTTTTCAAGTTCATCGACCGTAGGTGGCCTTGTTCCCACAAGGCTCATCTCACGCCTTAATACATTAATAATCTGCGGTAGCTCGTCTATACTTGTTTTCCTGATAAATTTCCCTACACGGGTCACCCGTGGGTCATTTTCCATTTTAAACATAAACCCACCCTTTATTTCGTTTTGAGATTGCAGTTTTTCCTTTAATTTGTCCGCATTTTCATACATAGAGCGAAATTTGTACATCTTAAACTTTTTGCCGTTTCTTCCAACCCTTATTTGAGTAAATAACACAGGTCCCTTTGAGTCAAGCTTAATTGCAATCGCCGTAAATAAAAATATCGGAGACAACAAAACAAGCGCCAGCAAAGCACCCACCATGTCCATCACCGACTTGAAAAAAAGTTGCATTTTATCAATTGACGTGTTGTGATAAGTAATCACAGGCACGTTTCCCACATTGCTTACAAAACTCTTTGAATTTTCCATTTCATAAGTTTCAAGAAGCACGTGAACAGTAATTCCCATGTCCTCGCACAACCTTAAAGTAGAGGCTATGCTCTCGTCTTGATTTTCATCTTTTACTTTTGCAATAACCACTTCATTTATACCACTAGATATAATAAAATGTTCCAGCAAATTTTCGTTTTTAAACAGAATACTTTCCGGCTCTAAATTTCGCTCTACTTTAATTTTAATCGCAGTTTTCTTAATGTTTCTCATGTATTTCGCATACATATCTTCGTTTCCAATAAACAAAACACGGGCAAAGCAATTGCCTAAATTTTTTCGCATAATATTCAAACAAATTCTACTTAGAAATACAAAAACTCCACTACACACAACGTATATAATAAAGAAGAAATGGCTGATAGAGAAATATCGCCCTAGAATAATCACAGCAATCACTGTAGCGCTTGCTATGAGTGAAGATATAAGTACTTTTTTGAATATTTTATCAAGGTAATAAAAATTTTTAATGCTATACATTTGGTTTGAAAGCATTAAAAGCATGAAAATCACGCCAAAAATGACCGACACCCCAAAGTGATACGAGCCGAGTTTAATACTAGTAATTAAAAGATATATGCCTTTTGCCGTGAAATATCCAAGTGTTATCATCATGCTGTCTATAAACACTTGAAACGCATCTATGTCTGCGTGTAAATCTTGCTTATGCATAACCACACCCCCTTAAAGTGCATTTTTAAATATAATAGATAATTAACATTTTTTTACAGCAAATCCGCTGTTCCATACAAATTTTAAATTTTTTTGTCCAAAAAAACTTAAAACCCCTGCCATTTTTTCTCGAAATCTAGACTTTCTATTTATGAGCACGCAAAGTCTATTTCTCCTAATTTCATTTACCACCTGTTTTTTATATAAGCTTTCATCGCTGGGCATTTCAAGGAAAATATGTACCGCTACATTAAACACCCTCACCCTTGAAGCTTTTATCAAACTTTTGTGGTATTTTTCACAAAAGCTCTCCACCTCTAAAGCACTTGAAAGTGCTTGCATTTTCTTGTGATTAAACTGATTTTTGCTTCTACTTTGGGTTAAACTCTCTGGATTTCGCCTGTAATAATGCCCGACAAAGCTTGAATACGCCACCTTTTTTGCTTTTTCTAGCGCTAGATGGAAAATTGCTAAGTCTTCCCCTATGCTTATCCCTTGTGGGAACTCTACACCCTTTAGGCAGTCTTTACGAAACATTTTCCCCCAAAAGGCACAGGAAAATAAATTTTGATAAAGAGATTCTTCTAAAGCCTGTTGGCTGGTAAAAACTTTCACCGCTTCATTTTGCACGCCCAATTTTTCCTCATTTACATCACATTTAACATATTCAGTCGAAATAATAGATATTTGTGCATTTTTAGCCGTGCATAGTTCAAGCATTTTCTCTATTGCCATTTCTCCAAAATAGTCGTCACTATCTAAAAATGTTATGTAATCGCCCTTGCAAAGTTTCAGTGCGAAATTTCTCGCCTCACTCACGCCACCGTTTTCTTTGTGAATCACCGAAATCCTGTTGTCGGCGCTTGCAAAGTCATCACAGATTTTGGGACAGTTATCAGGTGAGCCGTCGTCCACTAAAATTATCTCTAAATTTTTGTAAGACTGTAAAATCACAGAGTTTACACAGCGCACAAGATATTTTTCCGCCTTATACACAGGTATAATCACACTTACAAGCATAAATTTATTCCTCCGAGCAGTTCACTGTAATATTCTTCCAGTTTTTCTACTTGTGTTTTTATATCAAAGCCGTACTCCTTTGCGCTTTCGACTTGACTTTTCCTCTTTGTTTGTGGAAAACAATTTATCTTTTCCGCCCAAAATCTCGCTCCTTTTTCTAAATCTACAAACTCCACATTTTGTGTAAATTTCACCTCGCTAGGAACATTTTTCGAGCAAATTATATTGAGACCCGATATCTGCGCTTCTACGCAAGCAATGCCCAGTCCCTCATACCTTGAGGGTAAGACGAATACATCCATGGCTTGATAGAAGTTCTGCACGTCAAACACATTGCCTGCAAAGCTCACATTTTGCTCTAGTCCCATCTTGCAAACTTTTTGTTTGATTTTTTCCGTTTCATCACCGTCACCGACTAATAACAAGTGCGACTTGAAGTTAATTTTTAAGCACTCATAAAGGATATCGACTAGAAAACTTTGATTTTTTTGATAACAGAACCTTCCGACATGACCTATGACAAACTTGTCTTTAATATGAAATTTCTCCCTCATATTATCTCTTGTTTTTTCATTATAGGAAAAATTTTCACTTTCTATGGCATTGTTAAAAATTGTAAAATCCCTCTTTTTCCCAAACAACCATTTCCCTGCATGTCTTGAACATGCCGCCCTATTTGTCGGGTAAAGATTTGCAAAAGGTTTTAGACTTCGCTTTATAATATTTCTTTTTATCTCGCCTTTTCCAATCGTCGAGTGACTGTGGGCAATGCGTATAGGCACATTCAATTTTTTAGCCACCCTAAGCGAAAAAACGCTTAAAGTATTCATGTGCGAGTGGACTATTTTATAATTATTCTCCCTAAAAATTTTCTCCAATGCGTTCATATAAGAGAAAATATTATTGTAAGAAGGCAGTTCATAAAATCTCGCGCCCATGTCCAAAAGTTTTTGTGTTGGCTCTACAGTCGAGCGACTGTCGCAGAAAAAATCAAACTGAAATTTCTCTTTGTCAATATTTTTGTAGTAATTGAAAACACAGCTTTCAACACCGCCATTTACCATTTTTCCAATAATTTGTGCTACCCTAATTGTCTTGACCACCTCCTTACTTAATCTGTGCACTACTCTATCTCCGACAGATAAATCTCGGCTCTTTCTTGCATGGCACTTACACATTCATCAACCGTTAGTAAACCGCTATAGTAATCTTCTTGTATATAGTAAAGTGCTTCCAGAAGTTCTACCGATGATATCCCTTTTGTCATTGGGAGTTCCAAAGTGCTTAATAGCAATGACATATACTCATCTTCCTCTTCTTGTGTAAATCTTGAGTTTGTCAACATAATGTCAAAATATTTTTCTGTATTATTTCTATTTATGGAGACTACTCCAGTAAATTTATCTCCGTCAAATCGTCCTATTTTGGGTATAGACAAATCCAAGGTTTCAGCCTCATAAACGCAAAACTTTATAAATTCCCATGCAAGCTCGGGATTTTTTGCACCCTTAGTTATACTCATTTGAGGAGTATAATCCAAAAAAAGTTCTGATTCTGAATTAACTACAGGGAGTGCTTTCGTTAAGTTATCATACTCTTGCACCATTTTTATTGGATCTGATAATATAACTGTAAATGCTTTACTTAATCCCATATATGGATAATTCTCTACAGTACTATCATCTTCTATATCTATAAGTTCACTAAATTCAAAGCCTTCAAAATCATTTATGATTTGATTGTCGGGAGCGTCATATGATTTTGTGGTTTCGAGATATTTTTTGAGCGCCTCCGTCTCAAAATTTGCAGTCATGGTATCTCTATCAAAACAAAGTGAAAATTCTTCATCGTTAAATAATGATTTACCGCTTTCTGTAATATATTCAAACCACGGTATTTTCCCACTTTCAATAGCTTTATTATATGTATCATAAATTAAACTATAATCCACAAATTCTATTTCTTCGTGGTCAACGCCAGCCGCCTCCAATACATTTTTATTTAACCTAAGCATGGTAATAGTTAACTCGCTTGGCATAGAATAAAGTCCACCTTTTAATTCATATGCCTCTAACGCATTCATAAAATAATCTTCTTCATTAAATGTAGGGTCAGCATCCATATATTCATATAAATCCACAATTAATCCGCTTGGAACATAATTTGTTACATAGTCATCTCCACTTAAAATCAAATCGGGCGGACTTCCTCCTAAAATTTTAACACCCAAGTCTGATTTGAATTTTTCAAACTCTAAAACTTCATCAAAACCTATTTGATAATCAATTCCGTCGTTAATTATCACATCAACATTTGGATGCAACTCTTTAAATCCATCAATTTCCAAATCATAGAACTGCGAGTCGGTATATATCTCAAGCACCCCCGAAAGCTCAGTCCCCTCTGGGATAATCTCAACCTTTGCTGTGTCCGTGCCTGTACTACAGGCGACTAGGGTTATTAATACAATGCTTAAAAATATTGATGTAAGCTTTTTCATAACATTTTCCTCATTTCAACTATCAACTACTAAGAGTTTTCCCCCATATAAATCTCGGC
>CAYJIA010000017.1:0-39008 GCA_964370115.1 uncultured Eubacteriales bacterium | reverse complement strand
TGGTGCGGATGAAGGGACTTGAACCCCCACGTCGAAGACACCAGAACCTAAATCTGGCGCGTCTGCCAATTCCGCCACATCCGCATGTGGTAGTTGAAGAATTTGTGTTCCTCAACTGCGACTTCGTTATTATACAACATCTTTTTGCATTTTGCAAGTGTTTTTTAAAAATTTTTTTATTTTTTTTTATTTTCGCTTAATTTTTCTATTTCGGCAACAATTATGTCTGTTTTCATACCCCTCGAACCCTTGATTAAGATTAGGTCGCCGTCTTGGATTTTGTGCAATAAAAATTTTGCTGCTTGGGGTGAATTTTCGAAAATATGGGTACTGTTTCCTTCGCCAAAGCCACGGGCTATGTGTTTTGCCTCTTCACCCACACATAAGAGCATATCGACTTTGCATTTTTTCGCATATTCCCCTACAGAAAAATGTGCCTTTTCAGAGTAGTCTCCGAGCTCTAGCATATCGGCGAGTACAGCAATTTTCCTTTTCGCAGTACTGCTTTTTATCACATCAAGCGAAGCGTAGGCGGAGTCGGGGCTTGCGTTGTAGCTGTCGTCTATTACAGTAAAGCCATTTATTTTCTTTATCTCTTGTCGCATTTTTGCAGGTTGGTACTCTTTTAGTGCGTCAATCGTCTTGTTAATGTCAATTTTAAGATACTGAGCCACGGCTATGCACATAAGCGCATTTCGTACATTGTGTATGCCGGGGGCGGGGACACTTGCTGTGAAGCTGCCAGCTTTACACAGACAGGTGAATTCACTGCCGTTTTCGTATTCATTAATGTCCACAGCTCTAAAATCGCAGTTTTCAGCAGTTCCAAAGGTGATTACATTATAATTAGTAGTTTCTTTTAGGGTGCTCAACAAGTCATCGTCGCCATTTACAAAAAGAGGTTTTTCCTGACCTAAATAATCGGCTATGTGAAGTTTTTGCTCTAATATGCCTTCTCTAGACCCTAAAAATTCAATATGAGAAATTCCTATATTAGTAATTATCGCTAAATCTGGTTGCGCTGTTTTGGCTAGTCTCTCCATCTCTCCCGGAAGGCTGATGCCCATTTCTATTACCGCTACGTCGTTATGCGCTTCGGTATTGAATAAGGTTAAGGGGAGGCCGACTTGACTGTTTGCGTTTCCGGCGGTTTTGTGTACGCTTAGCACTGATTCTAGGGTTAGGGCTAGCATATCCTTAGATGTGGTTTTGCCTACACTTCCTGTAATGCCAATAAAGGGAATGTCGAAACTTTTTCTGTAATAAAGCGCTAGTTTTTGCAGTGCGTTTCTGTTGTTTTCCACCAAAACAGCGTTTACGCCATCTATCTCGACTTCTGTAAAGCTACAAGCATTGACACTTGCGACAATAGATATGAATTTATGGCCGTCGACGTTTTCACCTTTAATTGGAACAAACATCAAACCCTCTTTTGCCTGTCTGCTGTCTGTGAAAAAGCCTGTTACTTCTTTATTTTCGTCTCCAATCACTCTGCCACCGCAAACTTCTGCAATTTTTTTTAGTGTAAATTTCAAATTATCCCTCTTTCAACTCTTTCAAAATATCGGCTATTACTACTCTCTCGTCAAAAGGGTATTTTATACCCTTTATTTCTTGGTAGTCTTCGTGACCTTTTCCTGCTAGAACCACTATATCACCGTCTTGTGCGTTTTGTATACAGTATTTAATTGCTTCTT
Organism: uncultured Eubacteriales bacterium; assembly: GCA_964370115.1. GTDB lineage: Bacteria > Bacillota > Clostridia > Oscillospirales > Acutalibacteraceae > SIG603. Next base: position 37,311 of record CAYJIA010000017.1, on the reverse strand, counting down.
TCCTGTCGGGAATTTCCACAAATTTTCCATTTGTTTTTGACATACCTGTTTTTATGTCATCTATTATGTCTGAAACTTCTTCAAATCTAGAGTTGTCTGCCGTTATTACCGACAAATCAGCCATATTTCCGCAGACTTCACCCATCTCGTAACGTCTAAGTTTAGGCCTGTTTCCGCCTGCTCCAAATAGACACACAAGCCTGTTTGGGTTGTATTGTCTAAGTGTCGATAGCACACTTTCCATGCTCACTGCATTATGCGCATAGTCGATAAGTAAAGTAAAATTACTTGCCATGTCCACAGGCTCGACTCTACCTTTTACTTTTGCTATGAAAAGCCCTTTTTTCACGGCTTCTTCGCTCACGCCGAAACTCATACACGTCGCAAGAGCAGATAGGGCGTTGTATGCATTGAATTTTCCAGGTATGCTAAGCTCGACCTCTATAGAGGTTATTCCATCAATTTTTAAGTAAGAGCCTAAAAGTCCAGGCTTTGAGAGCAGTTCATTTTTTATGCATTTGTAATCTGCGTTTTCCGAAAAACCAAAGCTTGTGACATCGCAAGTATGATTCTTTAGTATTCCGTCAATATTTGCATCGTCACAGTTGACAACACCCAATTTGCACATTTTAAACAACATTGCCTTGCACTCAAGATATTCCCTCATATCCTTGTGTTCGACACCACCAATATGATCTTCTGAAAAATTAGTAAACACGCCACAATCATAATCAAAACCAAAAACACGCTTGTCACGAAGACCTATTGATGAGACCTCCATAACACAAAAATCACAGTTCTCATCTACCATTTGAGCCATATATTTTTGAACCAAGTAACTCTCTGGCGTTGTGTTGTTAAGTTGTTCGACTTTACTTCCTATCATCAAGCCAATAGTACCAATTACGCCAACCTTGTAGCCTGCGCTCTCTAAAATACACTTAATCATCATGCTAGTGGTCGTTTTTCCCTTGGTTCCCGTAATTCCTATGGTTTTTAGCTTCTTGTATGGACTGTCAAAATAATGAATAGACAGCATAGCTAGTGCTTCTTTTGTGTCGGGCACGACAACTACGGGGACTGAAGCTTCTATTTCCTTTTGAGCAATAATTAAACTTGCTCCTTTTTCTACTGCTGAGTCCACATATTCGTGGCCGTCGGTTTGTGAGCCGACTAGGCATACAAAAACACAGTCTTTTTTTGATTTTCTAGAATCATAAACTATATCGCTTACCTCAAAATCGGCTGTCACTTTAAAATTTATATCACATAAACCAAGCATTTGATTTACTTTCATCTTTTCTTCCTCCGTCAAAATAAAGTTATATCACATATTCATAGGCAAGTCTCTCGCTGCCGTCGTCTATAATAATTACACCACAGTACACAAATCCATACTTTAGCATAGCTCGTTGCATTGCTATATTATCTCTATGTGTATCACATCTTATGCTTTTAATTTCTTTTCTTATGCATTTTTCTTTGAGATAGTCGAAAAATTTGCCGCATAGCCCGCCGCCTTTTTGTTCGGGGTCTATCGCTATTCTGTGCACAATTCCGTATTTTTTCTCGCTTGTAAGCCATTTTCCGTCAGAAATTTTATTATATGTAGGCTCTGTGCCTATATAAAGTGCGGCAGTGCCAAGTACTTTTGCTTTACACTCACAAACTCTGGAATATCCTCTATCCAAATCTTTATTGAGACTATCTAAGCTGGGGTTGCCGTCTTGCCACTGGTCAACTCCATTTTCCTTAAGTGCTAATTTTGCACTCTCATATATTTTAAGAATTTGTGAAACATCGCTTTCGCTTGCATTTCTGATAAACATAAACATTCTCCTAAATTAAGTAATTTGTAAATAAATTTTACCACAACAAAAATAAAAAGTACAGTAAATTTTAGTATTATTGACACGAGTTTATTTTCATATATTATTATTTTTTCTCATAATATTAAGCATACCGATAATAAGGGAGGAAATCTTGTGAAAAAAACTCTATTTGCCATTGCACTTTTAATTTTTATAAGCTACACTTTTCAAACTTTGCCTGTAAATGCTCAAGGCCTTGAAATCTCAGCGCCGTCCGCTGTTTTGATGGAGACTTCAAGTGGTGAGGTTTTGTTTGAGAAAAATTCAAATGAAATTCGCATGGGTGCTTCAATTACAAAGGTAATGACCCTGATTTTGACCATGGAGGCGCTCGAAAGTGGAGCGATTAGCCTAAGCGACACGATGTACGCCAGTGCGCACGCTGCATCTATGGGTGGTTCGGACATTTGGCTTGAAGAGGGCGAGGGCATGACGGTGGACGATTTAATCAAGGCGACTGTGATAATGAGCGCAAACGACGCAGCCGTTGTGCTTGCAGAGAATATTGCTGGCAGTGAAGACGCATTTGTCAAAATGATGAACGATAAGGCTAGAGAGCTTAACATGACAAACACCTCCTTTAAAAACCCAAACGGGCTTGAAGAGGAGGGGCATTTTACGACGGCATACGACATAGCACTCATGAGTCGTGAGCTTTTGAAATACGAGGAAATATTAAATTATACCTTGGTTTGGATAGATTCCGTGCGAGGTGGCAAGACTCAACTTGTAAACACGAATAAACTCATACAAAATTATGAGGGCATAACAGGGCTAAAAACAGGCACCACTTCTCAAGCAGGCAGTTGCATTACGGCAACGGCAGAAAGAGACGGTACGGCTCTTGTGGCAGTGGTTTTGGGATGTGAGTCCTCACAGGCACGTTTCGACGATGCCACTGCGCTTTTAAATTTCGGTTTTGCCAATTGGAAGGTGATAAATCCAGGCCTACCAGAGCTTGCACCCCTTGCTATTAGTGGCGGAATGAGTGATTTTGTAAATGTAACAAGTTATGAAGACACAGGAGTTCTTACAAATATTAATTCTCAAAATGAAATTACCAGCGAGGCTGTATTTTTTGATGAAATCAAGGCACCAATAGCATTAGGGCAAGAAGTGGGGAAGATACTGATAAAAAACGGTGATGAGGTCTTGAAAGAAATTCCTATTTTGGCGACTGAAGATGTAAAGGAAATAAGCTTTTCACGCGCCTTTATATACCTAATCACCAAATTTGCAAACAGTTTTTCTTAAATATCTTTATTAAGTAATTTTTTATAGCTAAAATCGACGGCAAAGGCGCCAAGCGGTGCCGTTATAAGAATTGATATTACAGCAACAGACAAAATTATATCTCCGCATGGAAGTCCAAGTCCCAGCGCTACGGCTCCGATAGCCGCTTGAACGGTCGCTTTTGGAAGGTATGAAAAAACGCAAAATAGACGCTCTTTTAGCGTGAATTTTGTTTTTACAAGGCAAAGAGTTACACCCAAAGAGCGCATTATAAGGCCGATTATTATCATGAGTATCGCAGAAAATCCAGTTTCCACTGCATAAGAAATATCGACCGCTGCTCCAACTAGCACAAATAATAGTATCTCTGCGGCAATCCATAGTTTAGAAAATTTGCCCGCCAAATCTTTGCTAATTGTGTCAACTGCCTTGAATTTATACACACAAGCCATACTGATGACAGACAAAAGTCCTGAAAAAGGTAGTTTTAATAAGTCCTCTACAGAAAACAGTACAAATGCTACGCCTAAGATTATTATGAGCTTTGTGCTGTTTTTTATGTGGTTTTTATATTTGTAAAAAAATTCAAAAAGTGCGTTTAACAAAAATCCGATTATGGCGCCCGCCAGTATCCCGAAAATGATAGACACGGGAATTTCGACAAGCGAAAAACTGCTTGCACCCTCTCCTGACACCATGGCTGTAAAGGTGGTGAACAGTACAATCACAAAGACATCATCACAGGAGGCACTTGCTAAAATCAGCTGTGGTATGCTCTTTTTTGTGGAGTATTTTTCTTCGATTAATTTTATCATTCTTGGGACTATTACGGCTGGCGAAACTGCGGCAAGCACAGTGCCCATAAGCAGTGCCTCTGTGCTACTTATGTCAAAAATCATAGGTGCAAAAAGATAATATGCCGTAATTTCGAAGCAGGCAGGCAAAAACGCCATTAAAATTGCAGGGCGTCCAACCTGTTTTAAATCTTTGATATTAAGGGACAAGCCAGCCTTAATTAATATAATAATAAGCGCTATTTCTCGCAGTTGTGACGATATATTTAAAATTTCGGGGTCTAGCAAGTCGAGCACATAGGGTCCTAGCACGATACCACTTACGAGCATTCCTATAAGTGATGGTAGCTTAAGTTTTTTACAAATTCCCGCCATAGATATTCCCACCAAAAAGAGCAGGCCAAAAGATAACAGCAAATAAAGTCCTCCCAACAGATAAATTATGTAATTTTATACTATCATATAAAAATCTTTATTGCAATTTAATTTTGTATATATGTCTAAAGCAATTATTGATTTCTAATGCAATATAGACAGTAAAGCATTTGCTTTTCGTCATTTTTTAACTCCGTCTACAAAAAATTGCTAAAATAAAACATTTTTTATATGTATTTACTTGACATAATCTCTAATATAAAATAAAATAGATAATAAATATATCTTTATATGCAATTTGTTATTTTGCATATATTTACCATAAAATGTATTAAAAGGGGGATGTTAAATTGAGTTATGACAATCGTGGAAATTCGGGCAACAATTCAAACTTTTCGGATGTTTATTCTGATCCGAACTTAAACCAAGGAAATCAAGGCAATAATACAAATTACGATTACAATAAATTGGTTGAAACTTTCGGCAATGACTCAGGCAGAAATACTCATGGTACTGCGCCGACTAAGCACGGCTCACAAAGGTCACCAAGAACTAGCTCTAACACGAGGGTTGCATCTTCGTCGAGACAGACGAGAAAACCATCGTCGCAAAGAGGCTCTCAGGGTGGACGCACAAACCATGGTGCAAGGCCGTCAAGCCAAAATGCTTCACAAAGACGTCCGACAAGAAGGCGCAGGCGAAAACCGAATATAATTCCAGTAATAATAATGGGTGTAGTAGGCGTTGTTATAATAGCACTGCTTATAGTAGGACTTCAGGCTTTGTTTTCGTTTATAGGGGGTTCGGGTGGCACGGCTACTCCAGAGGCGACTCCTGACCCATCAACAGTTTCTGAAAATGCCGATAATGAACCCGTGACAACACCAATTCCACAAGCTGCAACAGAGTCGAATGTAGATGGACTTGACCCAGTGGTTTATGAACATATGTATATAGTGGGTGACGCATCTTTTGATATTTACAAGTTTAGGCAAGACATAGCGGATTCTTATGTGTCTGCGATAAATAATGCAGTAGAGGAAATACCAGAAGACGTAAATATATATCAAATGGTAATACCAAACGCCATGGATATAATGCTGCCTCTCAGCTTTTTAGAATATTATGCTGATGTGACATCTGACCAAGAAAAATCTATACAATATCTATACAGTGGCACCGACGAGCGTGTGACAAATATAGAGATTTACAGAATTTTAAAGGCGCACTGCGACGAGTATTTATACTTTAAGACCGACAGCAAATGGACAAGCCTTGCGGCGTACTATGCGTATAATGAATGGTGCTATGTGAAAGATTTTAATGTGAGTTCACTTTCGGCTTATTCGAGGACTCAGGTAGATGGATATTTAGGGTATAACTATCATTTCACAGAGCATAGCGCGATTTCCGAGGAGGAGACTATCGATATTTATGTGCCATCGGCACAGATGACTTTTGAAACAGGAACTACTGTGGCAGACTTAGCCGAGGCCGAGATGTTCCCAGATGTAGAAGACAGCGAGTCAAGAAGCAAGCACAATGCGATTTTAGGCGGAGTGAGTGACATTTCAAAAATAACCAACGCATCAAGCGCCGGCGACGATGTTTGTATTCTAGTGGGCGATTCATCAATCACTACATTTGCACCGTTTATAGCGCAAAATTACAGTGAGACATATATAATTGACTACCGCTACTATAGCGGAGGAACTTTGGCAGAACTTGTAGCAGAAGTAGGTGCAAACGACGTCTTGTTTGCAACGGGAATAATGGCAAGCACAACAACAGCAATGGTTCAAGGATTAAATACTTTATCATAATAAAAAGAGGCTATCGCATGGCGATGGCCTCTTTTGCTTTTGAAAATTTACCCGTTTGCTCTATCGAAAAGTATTTCCGCCAAGCGGTCATCGGCGCCTAGGCTGTCGCTTATGCTTGCCGAAATATTCGGAAAAGCCTCTAATACTCTGTCCATTTCGTCGTGGATATTTTTTATATGCATACCACTAAAAAGAAAATAGGGTACTGCTCTTATATGTGTCACGCCCTTGTCGGCCAATTTTTTTACCGCTTTTTCTAAATTATCCTCAGAAAACTGCATATAAGCAAGCTCCATTGGCGTGTCGCCCAGCTTTTCTTGCAACATCTGTGCAACTTTTTCGATGATTAAGTGTGTCTCTGCCATTTTACTGCCATGGGCTAAAACTAATACGCCTTTCACTTTGATTATTCCTTTCAAGCATTTAGAATTTTTTCTATCGTGTCTATAGTAAAGTCGATATCTGCCTTTGTATGGGCATGTGAAATAAACATAGCCTCAAACTGTGCTGGGGCAATATATATGCCATTTGCAAGCATTTTAGAAAAATACTCACTGTACTTTGCCGTGTCGGATTTTACTGCATTGTCAAAGTTTTCTATATTTCCGTTTGCGAAGAAAAGGCAAGAAAGCGAGCCTATAGAATTTATGCTTAAATCAGTAATCTCCCTTAGAGAACTTACGAAATATTCGCCTAAGGAATTAATATGCTCGTAAATATTTGGGTTATCCTTTAGTATGCTGAGGGTTTTAAGGCCTGCCGTCATCGCTATTGGGTTTCCAGAGAGCGTTCCCGCTTGATACATCTCGCCTACAGGAGACACGCAGGACATAATCTCTTTTTTGCCACCATAGGCACCTACAGGCATACCACCGCCTATTATTTTGCCATAGGTAACAAGGTCGGGAATAACGCCAAAATACTGTGCTGCTCCGCCAAAGCATAACCTAAATCCAGTTATAACTTCGTCGTAAATTAAAAGTGAGCCGTACTTGTCACATAAATCTCTAAGCCCTTGCAAAAAGCCGTCTTTTGGTAAAATTACACCCATGTTTGCGGCAACGGGCTCTAGGATAACACAGGATATACTGTCTTTATTTTGCTTGAAAATTTCTTCAACGCTAGCTAAGTCGTTGTATGTTGCAATCAAAGTATCTTTTGCGGTTCCAGTTGTGACGCCTTTGCTGTCGGGTGAGCCAAAAGTAAGCGCCCCTGAGCCTGCTTTAACTAGCATACTGTCACAGTGGCCGTGATAGCAACCCGCAAATTTAATTATTTTCTCCTTGCCCGTATACGCTCTCGCAAGCCTTAGAGCACTCATGACCGCCTCTGTTCCACTGCTCACCATACGTAGCATCTCAACATGTGGGATGTTCTGCGTGATAAGCTCGGCAATCTCGACTTCAAGTGAAGTGGAAGCACCAAAACTCAAACCGTTGGCAGTGGCCTCTTTTACAGCCGTTATAACTTCGTCGTTTGCGTGTCCTAAAATCATAGGACCCCACGAGCCTATATAATCTAAGTAGACATTTCCGTCTACATCGGTAATCTTAGAGCCTTTTGCACTTTTTATGAATTTCGGGTCGCCACCTACTGATTTAAACGCCCTAACAGGACTGTTTACACCGCCCGGCATGACTTTTTTTGCCCTGTCAAATAAAAGCTGTGAATTATTCATCTTATCCAATGTCTCCTTTTTTTATCGCGTTTGCAAGCTCGTTTGCAAAATATGTTATCAAAATGTCAGCACCGCTCCTGAAAATAGACACAGCACTTTCGCACATAACCCCGTACTCGTCGATTAGTCCTTGTTTGGCTGCGTTTTTTATCATAGCGTATTCGCCACTCACGCTGTAGGCGGCTATGGGTAAATTTGTATTTTCTGAAAGCCTTGAAATGACATCGAGATACGACAGTGCTGGCTTTACCATTAAAATATCGGCACCTTGCGCTTCGTCGAGCATTGCTTCTTTTAATCCCTCTTTCACATTATGATAATCCATTTGATATGCTTTTCTGTCGCCAAAAGACGGGGCAGAGCCTGCCGCCTCTCTAAATGGTCCATAAAAAGATGATGCGTACTTTATGGCATAGGACATAATTGGTATGTCTGTGAAATTATTGCTGTCTAGTGCGTCTCTCATGCTTGAAATTCTGCCGTCCATCATGTCAGAGGGTGCTATCATGTCCACACCTGAAACAGCATGAGACAGCGCGATTTTATTCAAGTATTCTAAGGTTTTGTCGTTGTCGACCGTATTGCCGTCTAAAATTCCGCAGTGTCCGTGAGACGTATATTCACACATGCACACGTCGCTTATTAGATAAATTTTATCGCCGTATTGCTCTTTAAGGCGCTTAATTCCCTCTTGAACCACGCCGTTTGGGTTGTAGCCCTCACTGCCTTTTTCGTCCTTGTTTTTAGGAATACCAAAGAGTAAAAATTTTGACACTCCGTTTTGAAGCGCAGAGTCCACACAGTCAAAAACCATATCAGGACTATATCTAAAATGTCCATCAAGTGAGGCAATAGGGGCTTTTATATTCTTACCCTCTTCCAAAAAAATGGGGAGGACTAGGCTTTTTTGACTTACCCTAGTTTCACGAACCATGTCGCGTATCAGTACGTTGCTTCTAAGTCTTCTGGGTCTTTCGCGCATAAATACACCTCTTTTATTTTTTCTACCATGCTAAAAACACTTGCCACATCACTCACTAAGGTTTTAAAACCTAAGTTTTTTGCAAGCTTTGCGGTCTTGGTTCCTATGCACACTGCAAGCAATTTGCTAAAATCGCAGTCTTTAAAATTTTGTGAAAATCCCTCTACACAGCTTTTGCTTGTGAAAGTGACGATTTCAAAATCCTTTATATGTTTTTCATTATAATATATTTTTTCAGTTTTATAAACGGGTAAATCGACAAATTGTATGTTGTTTTCATTTAAAATGTTTATGATGTCATCACTGCCGTTTTGTGCCCTTGGTAAAATAAGCTTGTGGCCTTTTGTTATAAATTTGGATTCAATCATCTCTTTGCCAAGGGTCTCACCGTCAAAATAACTCGGAATAAAATCTGCATTTATGCCGTAATTTTTGAGGGTTTTTGCGGTTTCGTCACCGACACATGCAAATTTTTTATCCCATAAAGCCCTAGAGTCTAAGCCGTTTTCAAAAAGACTTTCAAAAAAAGCGCTCACTCCGACACCACTTGTGAAAACTATAGTGTCAAAGGCATTTATATCTATGTGAGGCGTATCTACTTTACAGCTCTTAATCATAGGCATGAGTGCGACGTCTGCGCCGTTTTCTCTTAGTAGTTCCTCGAGTTTTGAGGAGTTTTTCTTGGGTTGTGTGACCAGAATTTTTTTGCCCTTTAAAGTTTTTTTACTAAACCAGTCGAATTTATTGGACAGGGCACAAACTTTTCCTACTATAAAAATGGCAGGGGATACGACACTATTTTCTTCTATTAATTTTTCTACATTCAAAAGATTGCCGACAAATTTTCTTTGATCGGGTCTTGTTGCGTTTTCGATAAAAGCGACGGGCATTTCGCCACTCATTCCGTTTTGAATTAAGCCAGTTGCGATTTCAGGTGCAGAGGAAACAGACATCATAAAAATCAGGGTTCCGCCTAGATTTACCAAGGCTTTGTAGTCTACGGCAAGCTCTTTGTCTTTACCTCTATGTCCTGTTATTACATGAAAAGAGGAGCAAAAATCCCTGTGTGTCACGGGTATTCCACCGTACATAGGGGCGCACATTGAGGAGCTTATCCCCGGCACCACTTCAAATTCTACACCGTTTGCCACAAGCTCTTCGAGTTCCTCACCGCCTCTGCCGAAGACAAAGGGATCTCCGCCTTTAAGGCGCACAACTACGTCTTTTTTTTGCCCCCACTCCACGAGCAAGCTATTAATTTCTTCCTGCGGTACTGCGTGGTTGCCTACATTCTTTCCTACGTTTATTTTTATCGCAGTGTCGGGTATGCAGTCCATAACTCCTTTGCCGACTAGCCTGTCGTATATTACCACCTCGGCCTTTTCTATTAGTTTTATAGCCTTTATGGTGAGTAGCTCTTTTTCTCCGGGGCCTGCGCCTATTAAATACACTTTACCCATCGTTTTCATTACCGCCTTTTAAGCTTTTTGCAAGCTCCATACCAATTTTTTCGCCATCAAATTTATTGCCGATAACAGTTTTTATAGAGCTGTTTTCTTTTTCGTCTACATAAAAACCTGTCAAACGTATTTCTTCGCCTTCTATTGTCGCATATGCCGCTACGGGAGAGGAGCAACCGCCGTCAAGGGTTCTCACAAAGGCGCGCTCACAGTTTGTTATAAGTCTTGTTTCTTCGCAGTTGAAGTCACTTAAAAAAAGAGTTGGAAAACCTTCTCTTGCCTGAACACATAAAACTCCTTGGCAGGCAGCAGGGATTATTTCCTCTACAGAAAAAATTCTGCTTATACGTTCCTCAAGCCCAAGCCTTTTAATTCCAGCATAGGCTAAGACAAGCGCAGAAAACTCACCATCGTCAAGTTTTTTTAAGCGTGTTTGCACATTGCCCCTTATGGGTTTTACGTCTATATTAGGATATATTTTTTTAAGCTGAATTTGGCGTCTTTTGCTAGAGCAACCTATGGGTTTTGTAAAGTCTAATTCCTTTGCACCCTTAGGCAGGATTAGCACATCTCGTGGGTCTTCTCGCCTTGACACCGCTACAATTGGTAGGCGACTGTCTATTCCCATTGGCATATCTTTATAGCTATGTACGCTGATATCGGCGCGTTTTTCTAAAAGAGCTTTTTCGAGTTCCTTTATAAATAGGCCTTTTCCGCCGATTTTATCTAGGCTTTTGTTTAAAATAATGTCTCCTGTAGTCTTCATGGTGATAAGCGAAACATCAATATTTTTATCGAAATCTTCTATGGCGCTTATCACAATATTTGACTGCACCACGGCGAGTTTACTCTCTCTGCTTGCAACTATAACTTTAATTTTAATCTCTCCCTTTTTCTAAAAAATCTTTTAGGCCATCGCCGAATTTTTTTGTTTTTTTGTGGTCACTTCCACAGCCTGTGAGGCCTATGGTTATGTCGTCTTCGTGGATTAAATATGGAAAATAAAAAGTACAGTCCTCTTTGTTTGATGCGCTGTTAACATCGATACCTCGCTCTTTGCACAGGCAAGTGATATGCTTGTTAATGTCATTGTCATCTGTACAGGAAAGAACAAAAAGTGCTGGTTGTAGATGCTTTTTATCAAAAATATCTGATATAAATTCTATATTATCATAATTTCTTAGATTATTAAAGCCTTCACAAAACTCAGGCGATATAATTTTTATTTTTACGTCAAAATGCAAAAGCGATAAAACTCGCCTTAGGGCAATGTTTCCGCCACCGAAAACAATTACAGGCGATTTATCGCATCTTTTAAACATCGGAAAAAATTTTTTACTTTCCATTTTTAACCCAACTTTCAGCCGATTTTCAGTTTATAGTCATACCATTTATAAAAGTCATCATAATATTTTTCTAAAATATCTCTTGCCTTTTTTGTATGGATTTCTTTGTGATATGTAATGTGGGAGCTGTCTAGACTATCTATGTTATAGTACTTGACATCGCTAAATTCCTCTATTTTAGGGTCTATGTCTCTTGGCACGGCTAGGTCTATAAATATTTTTGGCAGGGGACATAGCTCTTTTAAGTTTTCACAGTCTATGACAAAGTGGGGGCTAGAAGTAGCACTTATCACGGCATCAACTTCGCCCATTTTTTTGTACCTATCACTGTAGTCTATTACTTTTACATTATTTAAAACCACACTTTGACCATATTTATATTGTCTTAAAGTCATAGTGGTATCGATATTGTTTTGGGTCAAAAGTTTGGCAGAAAGCCTGCCGATTTCGCCATTTCCTACAATCAAAACATTTTTTATATCAGGGTTTTTTAAGATTATATTAAGCGCACATTTTGCCGTGGAGTTATTGTCGGTCTTAAAATCGATTGTTGATTTCACCTTTTTTGCGCCACTTATTGCGTTTCTAAACAAAACTTCAAGCAGTGCATCGGTAGCGTTATTTTCTCTTGCAAGGGTGATGGAATTTTTTACTTGGCTTATGATTTGATCCTCTCCCCAAATTTGAGATTTCATGCCACAGGCGACTTCGAATAGATGAAAAATAGCCTCGTCACCATAAATAGTCTTGTAAAAACCCTCGTATTCATCTTGTGATACACCAAAAAAGTCACAAAGTAGTGTAAAGGGATTTAGCTTGCTGGTCGGTGATAAATTTAGGTAAATTTCGGTTCTATTGCATGTCGAAATAATGGTAGAGCCCAAAACCTCTTCCATTTCGTTTATGCATTTATAAATTTCACATAGCCTTGCTTTTGTAAAGGCGAAAACTTCCCTTTGCTTTAAGCTAGAGAGTGTGTAGTCGATAACAGATACTGCGATGTTCAAAAAATCTTCACTCCAATTAATAATTAATAGTTAATAATGAATAATTAAGGTTTCACGCCTCTGGCGTGTTATGTTAAAAAATGCGTAGCATTTCACAACAATTATTAACTACTAATTATTCATTATTAATTCTATAAATTTAAATGTTTAACAAGTTGCTCCGCCTACTATGTGTAGCTTTGCGTCTATAATTTCTTGTTTTCTTGAAAGGATTTCGTCTGAGATAATTTGCTCGTTTACGCTGTCAAAGCCAATTCTCTCTATTGTATCAGAAAAACGCTCGCCTGTTTTGCCTTGCTCTCTAAACAGTAGTATTGCTTTTTCTACAGCACGCATTACTTCTTCTTCTGATTTAAAGATTTTTGTGATTTCTTGTCCTCTTGCGACTTTTTTGCCCCAACGTCCGCCGATGTACACTTTATATCCTGGTGTTCCGTCTTCTATTGCGTCAAAATGGCAAGTTCCGATACAACGACCGCAGTTGTTGCAGTTTTCGCCTATGTTTAAAATTCCATCTTCTACTTTCGCACAACCAATTGGACAGGCAGTCTCAACTGCGCATACTTTGCATCCGCTACACATGTCTTCGTCAAAGTTTGGAACCATTTGGCCAATTATGCCTATGTCGTTTAAGTCTGGTTTTACGCAGTTGTTTGGACATCCGCCAACACCGATTTTAAATTTATGTGGCAGTAAAACTGAATTATAATCCACATAAAATTCATTGTGCATTTTCTCTGACAAGTCAAATGTATCACATAGACCAAAAGTACAAGTCGTGCCCTTACATGCGACAACAGGACGAACCTTAGAGCCTGTTCCGCCTGTCTTAAGGCCAGCTTTTGCGATGTACTCTCTGAATTTTTCTATGTTATCATAGTGAATACCTTGCACCTCAATTGTAAGTCTTGTTGTAAAAGTTATGTTGCCATTTCCGTAAAGTTCTGCTGCTTCTGCTATAACTTTTTGTTGCTCGGCTGTGATTTTGCCGTTTACTGTGATAACTCTACCAGAAAAATTATCTGTTCCCTTGTTGCTTAGAAAACCTAAGCCTTTTACTCTTTTTACATTCTCAGCGCTGATTGTTAATGTTGCCATTTTTAGTTCCGTCCTTTTTATTTTATTATTTTATTAATTGATATCATTAAATGTTGTGCCCGCTTCAAGTACCGTAGTGTCTTTAAAACCATAGTAGTCTAAACGGTTTTGCGCCATATATGCGCGTCTGCCTTTTGTGCAAATTATCATTAGTTTATCGTCTTTTGAAAAAGTGTCAAAATTTTCTGTTAAGTCATTGAGCTCTACAAATGTTGCATTGTCAACAGCTGGCGATCTTGAAACGTCTATTAACTTATACTCCGATAAATCAAGTGATGAAAACTCCAGTGGTGTGACGGTTTTTATTTTGCCCTCGATTTTGTTCATTAAAATATTTAGAGCGTGTGAAATTGGGTGGATAGCAGTTGAAAATGGTGGGGCATAGGCGAAGTCTAAATTTAACAGGCTGTCAATAGTCGCACCCAAGGAAATTGCAGTGACTGCAATGTCTACAATTTTATCGACACCATAGCTACCCACAACTTGTATGCCTAAAAGTTTTTTTGTGTCTTTGTCGGCGACAAGCTTTATAATGATAGTTCCAGCATCTGGGTAATACTCTGCTTTGTCGTTTAAGGCTGATGTGACAGTGATTACATTATAACCTTCGTTCTTTGCCACGGCTTCTGTCAGCCCCGTTGCAGCTATATTTATATCACCTGGAAGTTTAGCAATGGCTGTACCCAAAACGCCAGCGTAGTTTTTATTGTTTGAAACGATATTTTGCGCAACAATTCTACCTGCGATATTTGCGGTAGAACCCATTGGCGACCATGCTTTTTGGCCAGTAAGCCTGTTTTTTACATAGGCGCAGTCGCCGACTGCATACACGTCTTTTACACTGGTTTCGAAATTATCATCGGTTAAAATAACGCCGTTTTCGGTATCGATATTTGTACCCTCTAAAAATTCGGTGTTAGCTCTAATTCCAACGGCAAGTATGACTGCGTCGGTTTTAAGTGGTCTTTTTGTCGTGATAACTTTCTCTACCTTGCCGTCGCCTGTAATGCTCGAAAGCTTTACTCCTGTCATTGCCATCACACCAGACATAGCCATTTTTGTCTCGACATACTCGCAAAGTTCGGGGTCTAAAATTGTAGATAACACATGGTCTTGTGCCTCTATAATCGTGGCTCGAATACCCCGTGCACTCAGATTTTCTGCGATTTCAAGGCCTATAAATCCACCACCTACTACTACGGCGCGCTTTATGTCAGAGTCTTTTATTGCATCTCTAATAGAAAAGGCATCTTCTGGTGTGCGCATTACAAAAACGTTTTTCAAGTCAACACCCTCGATAGGTGGAATAATCGCCGATGCACCGCTGGCTATTACCAATTTGTCATAGTTATAGCTGTTTTCTTCGCCAGTGGCAAGAGTGACTGCTGTAATGTTCTTTGCATTTACGTCTACTTTTGTTACTTGGGTTTCGGTGACGACTTTTGCACCTGTTAGACCCTCAAAAGCCTTTGGGGTGTTAATAATAAGCTCCGATTTATCTTCAATTACATTTCCGACATAGTAGGGTAAACCACAACCTGCATAAGAAATATTACTGCTCTTTGTTATGATAGTTACATCTATGCTTCTGTCTTCTCTTTTTAGCTTTGCCGCAACTTTCGTGCCTGCGGCAACTCCGCCGATGATTAATACTTTCATTATATCCCTCCAAACCCGTAGTTTAATTTCTTAGTCAATTATATCACTTGACATATATAATTAAAAGCGATATTATTTAATTAAAAACATCGGTAAACCCGATAGATAAAGCAGGAGAGCATATAAAATGACGATAAGGCATTTAAGAATATTTTTAGAGGTTTGCCAGTGTGCTAGCATGAGCAAGGCTGCGGTGAATTTGCATTTTTCTCAGTCAACAATAAGTCAGGCGATAAAAGAGCTTGAAAGCCATTACAATACTCAACTTTTTCACAGACTTTCAAAGCGCTTGTATATTACCGACAATGGAAAAATCTTGCAAGAACATGCAAAGGTGGTTGTTTTGAAATTTGATACTTTAGAGGCGGCACTTAGGGAGAAATCTGCAAAAAACCATATTCATTTGGGTGCAACAATTACTTGTGGCTGTTGCATTTTGCCTGATTTTTTAAAAGCTTATCAAAAGGAATTTTCAGACATTTCGCTTACCTCGTCTATACATAACACAGATATTATCGAGAAAAAGATTTTAAACGGGCAAATTGATATAGCACTTGTCGAGGGTGTGATAAAAGACAAAGATATTATCACCATACCTGTCAAAGGAGATAAATTGGTTTTGGCTTTTGGTGCAAACCACGAGTTTGGGGCGAAAAAAAGTTTTACAGCACAAGACCTAGCAAATCGAGAATTTGTTGTTCGCGAAGAGGGAAGCGGAACAAGGCGCAGCTTTGATGAATATTTACAGCGTTATTCGGTGGAAATTATTCCAAAAATTGAGGCGCCTTTTCCTGAGGCGATGCGACACGCCATAATAAATAACAACTGTCTTGCAGTTATGTCCCAGATGCTGCTCGAAAAAGAGATAGCAACGGGCGAAATAAAAACCCTGTCCCTAAATTCAAATGAGTGGGACAGGGAGTTTAGTATTGCATATCACAAGGACACGTTCTTGACAAATTCGCTTAAATTGGTGATAGATAGTTTGCAAAGTTTTAGATAGGGTTAATGTGGAAATTTAAATTTACCTTTTCTGCGTTTTTTTTTAAGTATGGGATTTTGTTTTCTGCGGAAAACAACGTAGGACGCAGTCCTAAGAACCTGAAATTTTTTGTAAAAAATTTAGTAAAACTTTTGTCTTTTTTTATTTATCTCACTATAAAGATTACTGTTTTCCTTTATTGGTTGATAAATTTTAGGATTTGTCTCTATTTCGTTTATAATCTCGGCGTAAGATTTATCGCTTATCGCTTTTTTTGCCGATATAAATGCGCCTAGTGCCGTGGCTTCTGCGACCTGCGGTTTTATAACTGTTTTTTCATACATATCACATTGGATTTGGTTGTATACTTCATTTTTTGTGAGTCCGCCTGCAATTTTTACATTGTTTATAGGAGTGTCGGCGATTTCATCAACTAACTTTAGACAGTCTGCCATGTCTGAGGATATTCCCTCTAGCAAGGCTCTTGCGAAGTCGTTTTTAGTATTGTTTAAAGAAAGTCCCCAAATTCCACCTTTTGCGTTTGCGTTCCAAGTGGGAGTTCCTTTGCCGACAAAGGACGGTGAAATTATTACTCCATTTGAGCCTAAATCCGTGTTTTCACAGGCTCTATCAAACGCTTTTACATCACCACCGAAAAATTCCGTTTTGAACCAGTCCATAACTTTTCCAGCACCCAAAACAGTGCCCTCTAAAATCCATTTGTCGGGGATTGCAGAGACATTGCAGTTTATTCTTTTTTCTTTGTCGAAAATAGCTTTGTCGGATAGCGCTATTATATACGAGCCTGTTCCTGAGTTTGCTGTGGCGTCGCCCTCTAAGATACAACCCAGTCCAAGGGAGGCGCATTGTTGGTCGCCGCCTGCCGAAACGACTGGTATATCATAGTCAGTGCCAAGTAAAGCTTTCACTTCATCTGTTGCGTTTGATACGACACTACCCACGTCTGCGATAGTGCAAAGCTTGTCTTTGTCTATTTCAAAAATATCTAAAAGCCTGTTAGACCATTCTAGTTTTTGTATGTCAAAAAGTAGAGTTCTGCTGGCGATTGAAGTATCGGTTACAAATTCATTTGTTAAAAAATGTAGTATATATTCTTGAAAGCCTATGAGCTTGTAGGCTTTGTCGTAGATATCTTTTAGATGCCTTTTATAATATAGCATTTTGGTGGCAGAAAAAGTCGTGGTGATTTTCATACCACAAATGGAGAAGACCTCGTCTTCAAATGGTGAAAGTTCTTTGCAGATGTCTCTGGTTCTTACGTCCTGCCACATTATAGCGTTATGAAGTTTACATCCGTTTTTATCGACGGCAATTACAGAAGAGCGCTGTGCGGTGAGTGAGATTGCCTCGATTTTATAATTGTTTTTATTTATAATAGTAGAAAGCTCTTTAAAAGTATCTGCTACACTGTCTTTTACAATTTGAGGATTAATTTCAATTTCGGTGTCGCTTATTATGTCAAGACTGTATTCTTTTTGGCATTTTTCTAGAATAGCTCCATTGTCGTCTATTATCATGCTCCTCATGCTTGAGGTGCCTATGTCTATTACTAAAATCATTTTTGCTCTCCTTTATACGGTATAAACAGATACGCCTTCTTTTTCAAAGCCATTTTTGTCGTCGCTTTTGATATCTTTGTCGGTAATCAAATACGACACTTTTTTTATGTCTCCACTTGAAAAGTTATTAGGGCAATTAATTTTTGTGCTGTCTGCTAAAACATAGACCGAGCCAAATGTTCGGTTCATCATTTCTTTATTTATAAGCGTTTCTTGCATTACTGCTGTGCTTATGCCCGTTTTATAGTTAATTCCGCTAACTCCCATAAAGCACTTTGATGCCGAGATATTTTTGACAAGCTCAGTTGCAAAGTCGCCTACCATTGACTGTTTTTTGCCATGAACTTGACCGCCTGTAAGCAGAACTTCTACATTTGGTGGCAAATTCATGCTCAAGATTTTACCATTATTTGTCACGACCACAACGTGCTTATCACCTACATACTTCAAAAGACTTAAAGCCGTAGAACTTGAATTTATGAAAATTATATCTCCAGGTAAAATTAAATTTGCCGCAAATTTGGCTATGTGTAGCTTGTTTTTTTGGATTTCTGAAAGGTCTGCCTCGTCGAAATTGTAGGCTTTAGATGTAAGCACTGCGCCGCCGTAATGTCTTTTTACTACGCCTTTATCCTCAAGATACTGCAAGTCTCTCCTTATTGTAAGAGCAGAGGTTTTAAGCATTTTTGACAAGTTATCATTGCTTATATTTTCGCCATCTCTGAGTATATTTATGATTTCATCTCTGCGTTTTTTAACTACTTCTAATGATTGTTTCATGATAATCGTTCCTTTAACAGAAGTTATTTTTATCTTATTATAATAGCTGAGGCACAAATTTTCAATATTTTTGCAAAAATGCTCATAAAAAAGCGGAACAAATCATAAAAACCCCTTTAAATAACGAGGTTTATGTGCTAGAATGAGCTTAAATCAATTAAACTTATATTTAAAGGAGTAATTTTATGAGCATGATAAGCGACATGACTAGAGAAAAATGGATATTAGGCGCGTTTCCTGAGTGGGGAACTTGGCTAAATGAAGAAATAGACAATACAAATGTAGAGAAAAATTCATTTGCAATGTGGTGGCTTGGCTGTACAGGCGTGTGGATTAAATCAGAGCATAACACAAACATAGCAATAGACTTGTGGTTTGGAAACGGCAAACGTTCACAAAAAAATCCACATATGGATAAATTCCACCAAATGATGAACATGACGGGCGGTATTAACACTCAACCAAACCTTCGTGCGGCTCCAATTGTGTATGATCCATTTGCCGTTACAACAGTTGATGCAGTGCTTTCGACTCACTATCACAATGACCATATAGACCCATTTTTTGCGGCTGCTGTAATGCAAAACTGCAAAGACGATGTGCCATTTATCGGACCTTTAGAGAGTGTGAAAAAATGGCTTAGCTACGGTGTTCCAGAAGAGAGATGTATCACAGTAAGACCAGGTGATGTAGTAAAAGTTAAGGATATTGAGATAGTAATACTTGACTCATTTGATAGAACTTGCCTTGTAACTGCCGACAAAGACATAACAAACACTTGCCCAAATGACATGGACGACAAGGCTGTTAACTTCTTAATTAAAACAACAGGCGGAAATATTTATCACAGCGGCGACTCACATTACTCTGTATATTATGCAAAACACGGAAAAGATCATAAAATCGATGTAGCTTTAGGCTCATATGGTGAAAATCCAGCAGGCTGCCAAGACAAAATGACTTCTATCGACATTTTAAGAATGGCTGAGTCATTAAACACAGAAGTTGTCATACCTTTCCACCACGATGTGTGGACAAACTTCAAGGCCGATCCACTAGAAATATTAATGCTATATAACTACAAAAAACATGTTCTTGAGTATAAATTTAAACCTTTCATCTGGGATGTAGGCGCAAAATTTGTGTATCCGCAAGACAAAGATAAAATCCAGTACCACTACAGACGTGGATTTGAAGATTCATTCACAGTGGAGCCTAACGTACCGTTTAGATCAATTCTTTAATAGGTGACTAAAATGAGGCTAAATAAATTTAAAACTCATGAGCTTGAAAAATGCTACTCCATTGCTCCCTTAAATTATAAGGGAGAGGAGTGCATCTTGGTTGCGGCCGAAAAAGTGGATAGATGTATGCTCTTTAGCGCGAAGGGAGAATATATTGAAACTGTGTGGACAAGTCCTGGCGGAACTATGTCAATGGTACAGGTGCCAAATGGAAACGGACAATTTTTGGCTACACATAAATTTTATTCGCCAAATGATTCAAAAGAGGCGAAAATAGTTGTTGTAACTCCAAAAGAAAACGGTTCATGGGATATAAAAACCCTAGTCGACTTGCCACATGTGCACAGATTTGACATCATAGAGAGAAACGGTGTGAATTATCTAATAGCAGCAGCACTTTGCTCGGGTAGAGACTTTAAGGACGATTGGTCTTATAAAGGAAAAGTGTATGCATGTAAGTTGCCGACAGATTTATCTTCGTACAATGAGGATAATCAGCTTGAAATGAAGGTCATAAAAGACGAGCTTCTGAAAAATCACGGCTACTTTAGAGGCAGTGAAAACGGCTACAATTACAGTGTGATAGGTAGTGAAAACGGTGTATATAAATTTACTCCTCCAGAAAATGAGAACGGCGATTTTGACGTAACAGAACTGTTAAATACGCCTGCAAGCGACATGACCTTGACAGATTTAGACGGTGATGGAAATTTAGAAATGCTTGTGTTTTCTGCCTTTCATGGTGCAAATGTAGATATGTATAAGATAGTTAGCGATAAGGCAGTGCATATTAAAAGCCTTGATACAGAGTTTAAATTCTCTCACGCAATCTGGTCGGGTAAAATCTTAGGAAAAAATATGATGCTCATAGGAAACCGTGAAGGCGACAGAAAACTTATGGGTATATACTTTGAAAACGGCGAGTATAAGACAGAAGTTTATGATGAAAACGTCGGCCCTGCAAACGTATTTTCTTATGTGCATGCAGACAAAACATATGTTGTATCGGCAAATAGAGAGACAAATGAAATTGCTTGGTATGAGGTGGAGGCATGAAAAAATATACAATAGGACTTTACGAAAAAGCTATGCCAAATGCACTTTCTCTTAAAGAAAAATTGGAATGTGCTAAAAAGGCAGGTTTTGACTTTGTGGAGCTGAGCATTGATGAAACAGATGAAAAACTGCAAAGGCTAGACATGTCAAAAGAAGAAAGAGCCGAAATATTGCAGGCAGGTCTTGATGTGGGCGTAAGCTTTGGCTCTATATGCCTTAGTGGACACAGAAAATATCCACTTGGAAGCGAAAATCCTGAGACCGCAAAAAAAGCAATGGAAATTATGGAAAGGGCAATAATTTTGGCGTCTGACTTAGGCATTAGAATTATTCAGCTTGCAGGATATGACGTATACTATGAAGAGTCAAATGAAAAAACGATAGAGAATTTTAAGAAAAATCTTAAAATTTCTACCGATATCGCAAGCGCGTATGGCGTTATGCTTGGCTTTGAAATAATGGAAACCGAGTTTATGAACACCTGTGAAAAATGCATGGAATATGTAAATTTAATAAACTCACCATACCTAAGTGTTTATCCAGACACAGGAAACGTAACAAACGCGAACTTGATGTATGGTACAGATACACTTAAAGATTTTGAGTGCGCAAAAGGTCATATTGTAGCGATGCATTTAAAAGAAAGTGTGCCGGGAAAATTCAGAGAAATTGAATTTGGTACAGGACATGTTGATTTTGAAAGCATATTAGAGCTTGCGTATAATGAACTTGGAGTAAAAAGATACGTAACAGAACTGTGGCATACCGATGACAATTGGTACGATGCATTGGTATTTGCTAAAAATATGATGTCGGACATTCTTGAAAGGCAGGCGTGAAAATGTTAGAGAAACTAAAAAAAGAAGTCTACGAGGCAAACATGGAGCTTCCAAGAAGAGGACTTATAACTTATACTTGGGGCAATGTTTCTGGAATAGATCGTGAGAGTGGATATTTTGTAATCAAGCCAAGCGGTGTTGACTACGATAAATTGCAAGCCTGTGACATGGTGGTTTTAGACCTTGATGGCAATGTGGTAGAGGGGCAGTATAATCCCTCGTCTGACACAGCGACGCACCTTGAACTATACAAAAAATATCCCGAAATAGGCGGTATAGTGCATACTCATTCGCCTGTTGCGACCTCTTGGGCACAGGCAGGTAGAAGTATTCCAAATTACGGAACTACGCACAGCGATTACTTTTATGGCGATATACTATGTGCAAGATCTCTTACAAAAGAGGAAATCGAAAGTGAATATGAAAAAAACACGGGACTTGTCATAATAGAAACAATAGAAAATAATAAAATTAATCCAATGCACAATCCTGGAATTTTATGCACAAACCACGGGCCGTTCACATGGGGCAAAAATGCCGATGAAGCGGTGCACAACTCGGTTGTGCTAGAGGAAGTGGCAAAAATGGCGCTAAATGCAGAAATGCTTAATCCATCTATAAAAAAAGCACCGGATTATTTAGTGGATAAACACTTTTTAAGAAAACACGGCGAAAACGCATATTACGGACAAAAAAAGTAAATGTTTTACTAAACGTAAAAATATAAATGGGGCAGTGACATAATTGTTATAATGCACAAAATTCGTAGGGGCGAACCTGTGTGTTCGCCCGAAACTAATGGTAAAATCTAAGGTTTCGGGCGGTCACATAGGACCGCCCCTACATTTGTCTGTCAATTTGACGAAAATTATTTTATTATGTAGTGACCTTTTTTTATACAGTGATTTCTACTAAATTTCCCTCGGGATCTGCAACACAGCTCTCAAAATAGCCGTCGCCCGTGGTTCGTGGTCTGCTTGTCACGGTGTATCCGTCGGCTTCAATTTGTGCGGTAAGGCTTGTTACATTTTCTGCACTTCCCACGCTAAAAGCTATGTGAATAAGCCCTGTGCGCCTGTCGTTTTTGCTTTTTTCTTCAAGCTCTGAGAAATTCATAAGCTCTATCCTTGTGCCATCGTCAAAAGACAAAAAATATGACCTAAACCCAGTGTTTTTGTTGTGATAACCGTCATTGCTCTTTGCATTAAAGTATTTTTGGTAAAACTCCCTTGTTTTTTCTAAGTCTCGAACATATACCGCTATGTGCTCAATTTTCATTAGATATTACCTCGATTCTTCATTTGAATTATTGTATAGTTATTTGTTTTGTGATATGATTATATCATCATATAAACGGATTTTCTATTAATATATCGCATATTTATATGATAATTTCGCCGAAATGAGGGAGAAAATGAAAAAATTATCTTGTGATATCGTTTTGGACGATAAAAACAAGGAGCTAAATGCAAAAGGCACGCCAGAGTTTCCTGTAGCGATATATAATGACGATTTAACAGCACAGTCGGTTCCATATCATTGGCATGATGAATTAGAAATTATAGTCGTTACAGAAGGCGAAATGGAACTTGTTGTGGAGCTTAAAAAATTTGTGCTTAAAGCTGGTGAGGGGATATTTATTAATTCTGGCAGACTACATTCTTGCACAAATTTTGATGAGACAGACTGCAAAATAAAGTCGTTTGTATTTCATTCAAGATTTATATATGGAGATTTGGGCAGTGTTTTGTACGAGAAATATTTTCACTTGCTCTTAGAGGAAAATTCACCTAGTACGTGCATGTTAGATTTAAAAGAATGTGAACTTCTTATAAATGGGTACGAGATTTTTTCTAAAGAGGAATTTGCGTATGAATTTTTAGTGAGGGAAAAGCTTACCCAGATTTTATTACATGTTATAAAACATACAAAGGACAATCAAGCGCCTACCGATAAAAACAAAATAAAGCAATTAAGTAGATGCAAAAAAATGCTGTACTACATTCACCAAAATTTTTCACAAGAGATAAGTCTTACGCAAATTGCAAAGAGTGCAGGAGTTAAGGAGAGCGAGGCTCTTAGATGTTTTAAAACAATACTTAAAACCTCAACGATTAAGTATTTAAAAGAGTACAGGCTAGGGTGCTCTGCTGTACTTTTAAAGGTGACGGGTGAACCCGTGATAAACATAGGGATTAGCTGTGGTTTTTCTGAAATGAGTTACTACGCAAAGAGTTTTAAAGAAATATATAAACTTACGCCGACACAGTATAGAGATAAGTACAAGGACTGTGTTTGAGGGTAAAATGAAAAGGAATAAATAATGATACAAAATTTAATTATAAGTTTTAATATAATCGGACCTATATTTGTGCTGATACTAATGGGCGCACTGCTTAGGAAAAAGAAAATGTTTGACGAGGCTTTTGTAAAAAAAGCTAACAATTTGATTTATACTTTTGCACTACCGACAAATATGTTTTATCAAATTTATAAGGCAGATTTTAATAGTATTCAAAATGTCGATTACATTATTTATGGCGGTATAGTCACTTTGGCAATCGTCGTAATACTCTCCCTAATAGTGCCTATATTTATACATAATAAAAAAAGATGTGGAGCATTTGTTCAAAATGCATTTAGAAGTAATTTTGTGCTACTAGGAACAGTCATGGCGACAAGCCTTTTTGGAGAAACGGGTGCAATTTCTACTATTTTGTTAATACCCGTTGCCGTGATTATACTTACAATATGTAGCATAGTTGTGCTGACCGTTTTCTCGGGCGAGGAGGGCACAAAGAAGATAAATGTAAAATCACTTCTTTTAAGCATTGTGAAAAACCCAGTAATAATCGGAATTGTTCTAGGTTTTGTTGTAAAGTTTGTGAACATTACACTGCCTGTTTTTGCAGTGGATTCAGTAGAAAGCTTTAGTGGGATAGTGACGCCGTTGGCGCTTTTATGCCTAGGTGCCGAGATTAAATTTGAAAAAATGAACGACATGAAATCTATAATTTTTTGTAGCTTGATAAAGCTTGTACTAGTGCCGGCTCTTGCAATGGTGCCCGCGATTATGTTCTTTGATTTTAGTGGGTACGAGCTAGGCGCGTTGTTCTTTTTGTTCTGCGCACCTTGTGGAATTTCAAACTACAGTCTGATTTATAGCATGAAAAGTGACTACGAATTTGCAAGTAGGGTAATAGTAGTGTCTTCATTCATATCGTTTGTCACAATGATAATTGGAATTACACTGTTTATACAGTTTGGAATTTTTAGTGTATAGGAATAGACATTTTAAATGTTGACAAAATAAGCAAGTGAGAATATAATTGAAAATGCAAATTGACTTGCCGTATATACTGGAAATCAGTATTAAATAAAACTTAGCTTAAAAGGAGATTAAAATGAAAAAAATATTAGCATTTGCACTTGCACTTGTAATGGTGTTTAGCCTTACTGCTTGTGGAGACGAGGACTTTGAAACAGGTGAAAGTACTGTTGAGGAAAGCACACAAGAAGAGAGTATAGCAGAGGAAAGCGACCCACAAGAGGACGTAGCAGAAGAAACAGGAGTAAACGATTTTACTGCCGAGGTTGAGGCGTTAGAGCCTATGCTCGTGCATAATTACTCGGGCCACTCGCCTGAAATGACAGATCCTTATGGTGGCGTATCTTTTAACGAGGATTACACACACGCTGTATTTGTTTTGTTTAATGGAACAGAGTATCACTCATACCAAGGTGCTTGCACATTTGATGAAGAGCAAGAGGGTTATGTAATAGATGATCCAAATGAAGAATATCTATTAGTATTCACTTTAACCGATAACGAAGATGGATGGTATACTTTAGATGCAGGTGATTTTGGAGCTATCACAGTTGCTGAAACAACAGTGGAAGCCTCTATGTCACTACTAAAACTATTCTTTGTCTCAGAAGCCGCTGCGGCGTAAATCAAATAAAAAATCAAAGGCTGTATCAAGTGATAAATTTCATTTGATACAGCTTTTATTTTATTTCTGCGCGACCGTCTTTACCCAGAATGTAAAATACAAAATATGGAAAACCCAAACGAAGAATAAGATTATTCGTCCAACGGGAACGGCACCCATCATCAAAAATCCTATGCTCATCAACACGGTGACAGTTATTATAATTTTAATTTTAGTTTTCTTTGTCATGCCTTGACCCTTGACATAGCTCTCTAAATTGTTTTTATATAGCTTAGTGCTTTTAAACCAGTTGTCGAGTTTTTCACTGCTTCGAGAAAAACCAAAGGCTGCAAGGAGTAGAAAGGGGAAGGCTGGAAGTAGTGGAACAACTGCGCCGATAGCGCCAAGGGCAAGGCCGACACAGCCAATTATTAAATATATCAGTCTTTTAATTCTCATAATTTTTCCTTTACTTAGCGGTAATATGCTTAATTAGCATTATGGGGTGATGAAATATCATTCTAGGGCCTGAAAAGCGCATTACTGCTTTTATTTTATTGCGCATAGCGGGTTTGTAACAGTGGACAGTGCATTTAGAACAAAAGGTTTTTGTCGCTTTAAAGGGGCATTTTTCTGCCTTTAAGTTGCTGTACTCGATAAGCTCTTTGCACTCATTGCAAATAGTTTTTCCTTTATGATTTTTTTTACAGTATAGCTCAATCATAAGCTTTGATATATCCTTTTCTTTTTGCGTTTTATCCATCAGCTTTTCCTCAGCGCTTCCATGAATACAACTTTATCGGCAATCTTCATGGTTGACTTTCTATGTGATACTAAGACAATGCTTTTGTCGCTTTGCTCTTTTAAGGATTTTAATATTACTGCCTCGTTTAGGCTGTCTAGGTTGCTGGTAGGTTCGTCTAGTAAAATTAAATTTGCATTATGCAAAAACGCTCTGGCTATGCCTATTCTCTGTTTTTCTCCGCCAGAAATAGTGTCGCCGAGCTCGCCTATTTCTGTTTTATATCCGCTTGGAAGAGTTGTTATAAATTCGTGGATGGAAGCAGATTTCGCGGCTCTTATCACATCTTCTTCACTGGCACTTATATTTGCTACCTTGATATTGTTTTCAACTGTGTCGTGAAAAATGTGAGTTTCTTGAGTCACAAAGCTCTCATTGTCCCTTAAACTTTTA
The DNA here is from genome assembly GCA_964370115.1 of uncultured Eubacteriales bacterium. Classification (GTDB taxonomy): domain Bacteria; phylum Bacillota; class Clostridia; order Oscillospirales; family Acutalibacteraceae; genus SIG603. The sequence goes on along the minus strand of CAYJIA010000017.1, from coordinate 10,377 downwards.
GTGTTAATTTCTTTTATGTCTTTCCCTGAGATTTTTATCTGACCACTTTGAGTATCCCAAAATCTCATTAATAGTTTAAGTGTGGTAGATTTGCCACAGCCTGATTTTCCGCTAATTCCAAGAATTTTATTTTTCTCAATATTTAAAGAAAAGTCTTTTAAAATTTGTTCTGTGTTATAGCTAAAGCTGATGTTGTCAATGCTCGCACTCTCAAAACTTACGTCGACGCCGCTTGCGACTTCTTTTACGATAGGTTCGTCGTCTAATATGTCGAGCACCCTGTTTCCGCATGCCATAGTCTGGGTCAGGCCTGCGCCTAAATTTGCGGTGGCGGTAACGGCACCAAAAGATGAAAATAACATTATAGTAGGTACTATGACTCCGCTTAAACCAACTATATTCTGTGTGTACAAATAACTCGCTGTAAACAGCATAATTATAGAGAATAAAAGTATAACAAAGTTTGTTGCAGAGAAAGTTTTTCCAATATATGACTTTATTTTTTTGTTAGAGGTTTCCATTTTTTCCGAGTGTTCTTTTATGCTTTCTTTTCTTTCGTCCATAAATCCGTACTGAAGAATTTCTTTGAGCCCTCTTAGACTGTCTAAAAAATGTGCATTGAGATTTCCGTTTTGCTCTCGTTGTTTTTGCCCAACTTCCTTGCTCTTTTTTGAAATTATAGAAGGTAAAATTACACCTAAAAATAAATGCGCCAATAAGGCTACAACTCCAAGGAGTATATTGAAACTGCCGATGAAAACTATTATGGTACAAGAAGTTATAAATGCTATGCAAATAGGGGAAACCGTATGTGCATAGAAAACTTCTAGTAGCTCTATGTCTGAGGTAATAATAGAGACCAAGTTTCCTTTATCTTTGCCGTCGAGTTTTGCAGGGGCAAGTTTTCTTAAGGCGGTGAAGACTTTATCTCTAATTAGCGCCAATAGCTTAAATGCAATATAGTGATTGCAGTACTGCTCTATGTAATGGAGTATCCCTCGCAAAACAGCAATGACGGCTATGATTGTTAAAATAGTAACAAGTGCTGTGCCACTGTTTTCTATTATATCTACTAGGGCAAAGCCACCCAAAACAGTTATAAAGCTTGCACAAAAATATCCGAGACAACCCATGATGATTGCTATTATCATCACATGTGAAAGAGGTTTTACAAGGCCGATTAATCTTAGCATAACATTTATATTGCTTCTCTTTTTCATTATAGCTGTGACCCCATTTCCTCAAGATTTTTTTGGGCGGAAAATAATTTATAGTATTCGCCCTTGATTTCTAACAGTTCTTTGTGACTTCCTTGTTCTGATAACTTACCGTCATTTAGCAGATAAATCTTATCTGAGTTTACAACATTTGCAAGTCTGTGAGAGATTAAGATTATCGTTTTTTCTTTTGCGAGATCTTTTATGACTTCCATAATATCGTTTTCGCTTTCGACATCGATATTACTGGTGGCTTCGTCAAAAATATAAATTTCTGTGTCGTGGAGCAGAGCCCTTGCAAGTGCAAGTCTTTGGCATTGACCACCAGAGAAATTACTGCCCTTTTCAAGGAGCTGGGTGTCAAGCCCGTTTTCGCGGTTTATAAAGTCAAGCAAATTTACCTGCCTTAAAACTTCTAGCATTTCCTCTTTTGTAGCATCTGGTTTTGCCATTTTTAGATTATCGCAGACACTACCTTTGAAAATATAGCTATTTGCCGAAACTAAAGTTATATTGTTAAATAAATTCTCTCGTCTTATGTTAGAAAGCTCGCTTGTGCCGATTAAAGCACTGCCCGTATAATTTTCGTTTGTGCCTGTTAAAATTGATGCAAGAGTTGATTTGCCACAACCGCTTTTTCCAACAACCGAAACAAAACTATTTTGAGGAATTTCTAAGCTAATATTTTTAAGTATCGACTTTTCTCCGTAAGAAAAATTTAAGTTTTCTATTTTGATATTAGCGCTAGAGATATCTGCTGTTTTTTCTTTTTCTTCTTCTAAGTCTAATAGGGTAAATATTTTTTTGCTAGCGGCAATGCCGTTCATTGCTATGTGGAAAAAACTTCCTAACACACGAAGTGGTAAAAAGAAGTCCGCACTAAGCATGATGATTGCAAGTGTTCCTGCTATGCCTATGCTACCGTTTGAAAATTCTAGTAAAGCAAAAATAATGCCAAGTGCAGCTCCGCCATATGCAACTATATCCATGACGATTATTGAGTTTAACTGCATGGACAATACTTTCATTGTTATTATGCGAAATCTCTCGGCTTGCTTGTTCATTTCTTTATGCTTGTATTCGTCTGAGCTGTAGATTTTCAAGGTGTTTAGGCCTTGTAGGTTTTCTAAAAAATTATCTCCAAGTTGCAGGTATTCGCCCCAGTATTTTGCAAGCAGTTTTTTTGCAAATTTCTGGACTAATACAATAGAGATTGGGATTAATGGGACACAGATAAACAAAATTATGGCAACTTTTAAACTAATAAATGACACTACTGTAAATAAAATTACGGGCGAAATAATAGAATAAAAAAACTGTGGCAAGAAGCTTCCAAAGTAAGTTTCTAACTGTTCAACACCCTCGACCGACATTTGCAGTAATTCTGCGGAGGATATTTTTTTAGTATATTTACTACCAAGTTTTATGAGCTTGTCATAGATTTTATTTCTTAAAATAGCCTTGACTGATTTTGAAGATAAATAGCTCTCTTTGCTAGCAAAGTAAATGCTGAAAACTTTAACTACTATACATATTAAAATAATTAAAGCAAAAATCAAGGTGTTTTCGGGCATTGCCTTAGTGTTGATTAGGGTAGCTAAAAATAGGCTCACGCAAATCATTAAGACTATATTTGATATAAGTCCACACACCTGAAAAGCAACATTTTTCTTTATGTGTTTCGATGCGCTAGGCACCATGTTTATCAATCTTTTATTTATCATTTAAGTTTCTCATTTCTGATTATCGTCAAAATTGTTAGTTTATTCTAACTGTAAAAACTGTACCATACTAAGGCGAAATTGTCAATATCTGTGCTGTAAAAGTAAAAGGATTGTCGCAAATGATTTTACTCATTTACGACAATCCTTTTGTGAAATATTAAAGTAAGTTGTAATTTAGATTAAGACTTGTATGTAGTCTAGCTTGGCAAGTTAAACGCTTCTAGCGTTTCTTGAAGCTCAGATGCCTGTGACGACAGTTGATTGCTCAACCTCTCACCTTGAGTAGAGACCACAGTGTTTTCCTCTACTATCTTAGTGATATTATGTAGCTCTTCTGAAACTTTAGAAATCATTTCAAATTGCTCATCAGAGGATTTAACAACATCTTGCATCATCGATGTAAGCCTATTTGAATTTTCGCCTACTTTCATTACAGTACTTGTTGTAATTTCGGCTTTTTGAAGGCTACTCTCTATTGAGGCGCTTACTGTTCCGATAAGTGTTGAAGTATCTTGAGCAGCTTTTGCACTACTCTCTGCCAAAGTTCTTACCTCACCTGCAACTACTGCAAATCCACGACCAGCTTCTCCGGCGCGCGCAGCCTCGACAGAGGCATTAAGAGCCAAGATGTTTGTTTGGAATGCAATGCCATTAATTGTTTTTACTATGGCTTGTATTTCGTTAGACAAACTCTTCGTAGTTTGCATTTCTTTGAGTAGATATCCAATTTGTTTTTGTCCTTCGCTAAGCATTGTATCTGTTTCGGCGATTACTTGGCTGGTTTCAGTTACAATGTCTTTGCTGGTGCTTACCTGACTTGAAATCGATTCGACTGCGTTTGAGAGCGAATTTAACGCCCTTGTTTGCATTTGAACGCCGTCGGTCAAGCCGTCAGAAAAGTCTTTCATATGGGTTGCTCCTGAATGAACCTGGGCAGAAGCGTGTTTTATTTGGTTAACAACAGTGCTTGTTGCGTCTAATACATCGGAAATATTAAGGGCAAGATTATCTTGATTTGAAAGTGGTGTAATAGTTGCGGTGTAGTTTTTGTCAGCCATTAAGGAAACTACGCCAGAGTAAACATTAAGCCTGTCTTGCAGTTTTCTTGTAGATGAAAAAATTGTACCGACTTCGTCTTTTGTCAAATATTCATCAGGTACTTCTGCTGTCATATTTCCCGTATCGGCAATATGCGAAACGGTTTTTGAAACAACCGAGAGTTTCTTTCCAAGAGGTTTTACAACTCGACGAATCATAAAGAAGATCAAAATAACAATAATCAAGGAAAAAATTAGATTAAAGATTATTGTGGAAAGGACGAGCGCATCTTTTACGGCGATTGCCTGATTTGCCTTATCACTCTCTTCGGCTTGAAGCTCTTCCATACTTCCAAAAAAGTCAGTGGCAACAGGAGTAACACTGCGAAGAGCAGCCAATGCCTCTTCATCTTGTCCGCCTTCATTTTTTAAGTCGGCAGATAAAATCATTGCATCGGTATATTGGTTTTTCCATTCAATGATTGTGGCAAATTCGGTAGCATCGTCTCCGCTTAGTTTGCTATAATAGGCATCCATTTTTTCGTCTAAAGAATCAAACGCCGTTATATATCTGTCATACAGATCCATACGAGCCTCTTCGTCGTCTTGCAAAAGAATGTCTCGACCAAGAACACGACAAAGATACATGTTTTCAATCATTTCATAAACATCAAGTTCACTTTGTACATTGTTTTTCAAAATATTGGTATAGCTTGAATCAATTAAAGTGATTGCTGAAAGTGACGAAATCATCAAAATAATAACAACTAATGAAACAGTGAGCTGTACCGGCATAAATTTAGTAGTTAACTTAGCGTCTTTTTCCCAGTTTTTATATTTTTTAATCATTTAATAGCCCTCCAAAATGGTGTAGGGATACGAGTTTGCTAAAATTGATTATTTCAGCAATTTTATATCAATACAATAATAACATTATTGATAGTATTTTTCAATAACAATTTTACCTATTTTTAATTCAATTTTTTGTTCATAGGAGTTAATAAATAAGCTATAAAGATTAATAAATCATCCTCTTGGTCATTCCGCCGTCTATAACGATATTTGCACCGTTTATAAAGTCATTTTCCTCATCAGCTAAGAAAAGACACATATTTGATATGTCAGAAGGTCTTCCAACCCTGTTAGACGGATGAATTTCGTGGTCTCGTGGCTCAAGCTCTTCTAAGGCGCCTACATGGATAAAACCAGGACTAATGGCATTAACAGTGATTGGTGTTCCTCTAAGCGAGACGCAAAGTGAATTTGTAAGAGAGACTATACCGCCTTTACTCATGCCGTAAAGCTCCCAGTCCTCCATATTTTGGTGCCATCTTGTAGAAGAAATATTAATAATTCTTCCATAGTCTTCACCCTTGTTTAGCTGGGTGAATTTTTTACAGCAGAGAAACGCTCCTCGCAAATTTGTGTCTAAAACTTTGTTGTATTCTTGAAGTGTTACATCTTCTATATTTTTAACAAACGCCGAAATAGCGCCGTTATTGATTAAAACATGGACCTTGCCATATTTCTCTTTAATAATTGCAAACGCATTTTCGACAGAATTTGGGTCTGCTAAATCTGTGTGTATATAGTCAACATACTCTTCCTTGCTCTCGACAATGTCAAGCACAATTACTTTAAATCCTTTTCCAGCAAATTTCTTTGCCAAATCAAAACCAATACCGTTTGTGCCACCAGTTATAATGCAAATTTTCATAAAATTTCTCCCTTGCCTTATCGTTAGAATATAATTCATTATATTACAAATTATATCAAAACACAAAATTTTTTTATTAAGTTGCAAAGGGTGTGCAGTTTTTACTCTTTGTTATTCAAAACTTTGAATAAACTACGAAACCCCCTCTTGCAGAAAAATAAAATATTCACTGCGAGAGGGGGATGATTTATGAAGTTATTTAAAGTTTAAGTCTACAGGTAATGCTGTTTTAATTGCCTAAAGTCCATTTACAAATATTTCCTGTTTTCCTATAGTAATTTCAAGATTGCCATTTCGGCATCTTAGTTCATCGACAAATTGCTTTTCGTTATTCGCGTCTTTTAGTTCTATCTCGTAACTAAGCTTAAATAGACTACCCATATTAGTGGTTTTAGCAGTGATAAGTTTTGCCTCTTTTGTAAAGTTCTTGAAAATATCATCGAAGACATCGGTGTAATTGAGGTTTTCAGGAATTGTTATTTGTAGTGTGCGATTTCCGTTGTTTTTTTCTTCTCCAAAATTTGTTAGATTTAAGAAAAGTGCAAACAGACAAGCTATTACAGAGAACATTACAGCAAATGCAATATATCCCATACCTATAGTTAGTCCTGTACACATCGCTGTGAAAATCGCTACAATTTCTTTCGCTGTTCCTGGAACAGAGCGGAAGCGAACCAAACTAAATGCGCCTGCAACTGCAACACCTGCACCGATATTTCCGTTTACCATAATAATAACCATTGTGACTGCAAGGGGGAGTAGGGCAAGCGTTACTACAAAACTCTTTGTGCTTTTGGTTTTTAAGGCATACATCTTTGCCATAAATACACCTAGAACAATTGAAGTTAACATGCAAAATATAAAGTCTGTGATATTTATATTTGTTGTGGCGGTCACGTCAAAAATACTGCCAAAAAATTCGTCAAACATTTGAATTCCTCCCTAAACTACTTACAAATTGTGGCATAAAGTATGTCATATATGCCGTGCCGTACTTTGAAAATGAAGTCTTATAAATAGAATTTTTGCTTAAATACTCTAAAAACCAATTAGGAAGCCCCATAACTGTTTTTACTTCAAGCAAAACATATTTATTTGATAAAACTTCCATATCATCTTCACTGCTGTAAAGTGATATATCGCTGTTCCTTGCTGTTATATTAAAATCAAAGGTAAGTCTAAAATTCTCGTCGAGAGTAGAGAAAAAAGCCTCTCGCTCATACGACAAATAAACTCTTGGTTTTATCTCATCATAGCTATTTTTGAAATAATCAATTTCACTGAGTATCTGAGACTGCTCTAAAGTATTAGAAGTACCATGAAGATAGGAAAGGACTTTACTTTGCTCGGAATACACCCTTCTCTTATAAACCACACCTTTAAATTTTTTCTTTAGTTCAATAAAAGTTGTGGCGTCGTCGCGGGGCTCGCCATAGCAGCGAACTCGGAGTTTTTCCTTGTACTTCGGTTTTTCCAATGAATGTCTAATAATCCTATAATCTTCGGTGTCAAAGTAAATATTTGAAATTTTATGCCTACCATAGCTGTCAAGTTTCATGTCTGATGGCATTTGACAAAGTAATTCTTCATACTGTTTGGTAGTTAAGATATATTTAAGCTCATACCTCTTAAAATTTGTTTGTGCCATGTCCAACCTCTCCTTTTTGAGTTTTACCTGTTCATTATATAAATTTAACCTTAAACTTACTTTAAAATTTAAAATTGATTTTCAGAGATATTTATAAGATCTTTTAGTGTTTGCATACATAAATCTGACGATGCCATTTCATCTGCAAGTCGCTTTAACTCACCTTTTATCATCTTAGCGCTTGATATTTCTTTCTTATACTTCATTTTATGCTCTAAACTTGCCCAAGAGTCTTGGGATATAGTTCTTATTTGAATTTCTATGGGAACAATGTTGTCTTCTATATCTATCTCCAAAATAACATGATAACTTCGGTAGCCGTTTTCTTTTGGATGCTTTATATAATCCTTACTTAGCACATGAGAAAGGCTTAGATGATTTTCAATTATATTTGCAATGCTATAAACATCGGATAGAAATCTACAAATGATGCGCACACCTATTATATCCTTTAGATTGGCAATAGCGCACTCTAAAGTTTTGTCAAAACCAAGTTTTTCAAGTTTTGCTTTTGTGCTTTCCTCTGATTTAATTCGTATTTTTATGTGCTCAATATTTTCACTGCATTCCACAGATAATAAATCACAAAGCTTATCCTTGGCTTTAATAAATCGATGATAATGCTCTTTATAAAAATCTATACACAATTCTTTTGACTGCAAAAAAATCACCTCACAATAAATTGTAAGATGATTTTATAATATGAACTTTAAACTTACTTTAAAAAACTACAGTTATAATTATTTCTTTTCCTGTTTTACTCTCGGCCGAGATTTTAGCCCCGTGCAAATCGCAAATAGTCCTTGCGATAGACAAGCCGAGTCCATAGCCCTTTATTTCACTGTTTCTTGATTTATCCCCGCGATAAAACCGCTCAAACCACAAATTGTGTTTTCCTATTTCTATGTCTTTACAAGCATTTTGTATGCGAAACACTTTACGGTTTCCGATTATACTTAAAGATATTTTAAGCTCGGTTTGTGGCAGAGAATATTTTATGGCATTTTCAGTAAGTATTGATATTAAATTTCTGATATATAGCTCGTCTGCTCTGTAGCTAATATTTGGCACTGCGTCCAAAACTAAGTTAAGCTCACTATTTTTAATAGCAGCCGAAAACTCCGCTACTGTATCGCTTATCACATCGGTAAGGGAAAAATCAGTCTTAATTATTTCTACTTTCTCATCAAGTTTTGTAAGAGATACAAGATTTTCGACGAGTGTATCGAGTCTTGTGATTTGTGTTTTAATACTATCAGTCCATTCACCCTCGCCGTTATCAATTTCTATTACATCGCAATCTGCCCTTATTATTGCAAGTGGTGTTTTAAACTCGTGGCTTACATTTGTTATAAAGCCTTTTTGTCTTTCATAGCTGGCAACAATGGGGGACACTGCTTTTTTCGATAGTAAAAGCGATAGGAAAAATATCATGACCACGGCGCAAAGTACAATTAAAACAGAGTAAAATAAATACTGCTCAAATCCTAGAATGTCTGATTCAATATCAAGAAAAAAATATGAGTAGCCAATAGAATTTTGCGTTTTTATATATCTATAATTATCAATAACTCCTGTATCCGACCCGCTTTCGCTTGCAATATTTGTGTATTCTAAAGCCTGGTCGACAGAAACAGAACTGATATTTCTTGTGTCAATATGCTCAATTTCATTGTTTTCGTCAGAACGAACAGTAAAAAATCTTGTAGTAAAGGCTATCTCTCTTGGGAATGGTTCACGGTCACTAAGTGGTTCACCCATTTTTAATTCGCCTTGTACAATTAGATTTAAAATTTCATCTGAGCCACTCATGATAGATATATAATTTGCAACATTTATCGATACAGCGATAAGTATCATTACAACCACACTTATAATCGTTGTAAGTAAAACAAATTTTATTTGGAGTTTTTTTAGCATATCACACCTCTAAAGAGTAGCCTGTGTTTCGTGTGGCTTTAATTTTCACGTCGGTTTCAAGAAGTGTCAGTTTTTTTCTAAGGTAGGAAATGTACACCCATACAACATTTATCTCTGCATCACTATCATAACCCCAAACCTTTTCCATAAAGCGTTCGGTAGGGATAATATGTCCTTTATTTATCATGAGCATTTCCATCATTTGAAACTCTTTACTTGCAAGCTTAAATGAGTTTCCCTTGGTGTAAAGTTCAAAGGTTTTTCGGTTTAAGTTCACGTCACCCACAGTTAAAACTGATGAACTGCTGTCGCTTACAGTTCTTGTCATGGCACGAAGTCTTGCAAGAAGCTCCTTTGTTTCAAATGGTTTCGTCAGATAATCATTAGCACCCAAATCAAGCCCTGTGACTTTATCATCAACTTGAGATTTTGCGGTGAGCATAATAATCGGAATAAGATTGCCTTTCGCGCGGACTTTTTTTAGCACAGTAAGCCCGTCGACTTTTGGCATCATTATATCTAAAATCACGGCATCATAGTTTTCGGAATCTAAAAATACAAGTGCCTCTTCACCGTCATAAACCGCGTCAACCGAATAGTTGTAGTGTTTAAGTATTTTTACAAGAGCGTTTGACAGCTCCTTTTCATCTTCGCATAGTAATATTCTCATAATTTTCACCTCTTATACTATAATATAGCATAAAACTTAAACTTACTTTAAAATAAGCCAAATTCATTTTTAAGTAAATTAAATCTCTCGATCTCATGTGATTTTACTTCAAATAAAGGATTATATAAACAGTGCTGCATAACATCTGCATCTATTAATACTTCATCAAAAGCGCAGTGAGTAACACCTTTACTGCTATGATTATATATTGCCGAGCAGATTTTTGTTATTTCTGCATCGGAAAATAAATTAAGTCCAGTTAAAATTTCTCTTGCCATAACCGAGCCTTTGCGTGCGTGGTCGGTGCATAGCCGAGTTCATATAAACCGAACCCGTTTTCTGTCAAATGGGTAGGCTTTCTATCTTCGTCAAAGCCTTTTGTAAGGCGCTAGCATTACCGCAAGGCTTTTCCTTGCTATAAAACCCACCCATTTGCCAGAAAAT
>CAYJIA010000016.1:0-40024 GCA_964370115.1 uncultured Eubacteriales bacterium | reverse complement strand
TTCTCGAAAAATTGCGGGTCGAGAGCCTCGACACGCAAGTCGTTTTCCGCAGAAAACGAAACCCTATACTTAAAAAAAACGCAGGAAGAGTTACAACATTTCCACCAAAGCAAATTGACTTAAATCAAAAATCATGTTATAATTTTAACTAACATTACAGAAAATTGGAGGGTTAAATATGGCTACACAGGTAACTAATCATAAGTGTCCTGCTTGTGAGGGTCCTATGCATTTTGATAGCGGTATCGGCAAATTAAAATGCGATTATTGCGACAGCGAATTTACTGTCGAAGAAGTTGAAAAAATTTATGCCGAGAAAGAAGAAAAAGCTTCTCAGGCATTTAAAAAAGCGGAGGAAAAAGCCGCAAACACCCCAGATCCTGAACATTGGGGAACAGATGACTTAAACAGCGATTGGGGCGACGATGCACAAAATATGCGTGCGTATTCTTGTCCTTCTTGTGGTGCAGAGGTTATTTGCGATGAAACAACCGCAGCTACTAGCTGTGTTTATTGCGGAAATCCGACTGTTATTCCTGGACAATTTTCAGGTGCCTTGAAACCGCATTATGTAATTCCGTTTAAACTAGATAAAGAACAGGCTAAGGCAGCTCTTAAAAACCACTACAAGGGTAAATTTTTACTACCAAAACAATTTTCTGCTGAAAATCATATCGAGGAAATAAAAGGCGTTTATGTTCCTGTTTGGCTATTTAACGGAAGTGCACATGCCGATGTTAGCTACCACGCAACAAACAGCACGACAAGAACCTCGGGTGACTACAGAATAACTACAACAAGACATTATAATATACACAGGGCCGGATCAGTGGACTTTGAAAAAATCCCTGTCGACGGCTCAAGCAAAATGCCCGATGACCATATGGAATCAATCGAGCCTTATGATTACAGTGAATTAAAAGAGTTTTCTACAGCCTATATGCCAGGATTTTTAGCCGATAAATACGATGTAGATGTCGATGCTTGCGCGCCACGCGCAGATGATCGCGCCATAAATTCGGCATCAGAAATCATGAGAAACAGTGTTAAAGGCTACGCAACTTGTACAGAGACTTCAAAAGATATCAAACTTTATCGAGGTGATGTCAAATACGCCATGACACCAGTATGGCTTTTAAGTACAAAATACCATGGCAAAAACCATTTGTTTGCAATGAACGGACAAACGGGAAAACTTGTCGGTGATTTACCTATTTCTTGGGGTAAATTCTGGGGACTAGTGTCTGCACTTACAGGCGGTATCGGTGCTATTGCAAGCCTTGTATACCTATTTTTACTATAAGGAGGGAAAATTATGAAAAAAAGAATTTTTAGCTTATTTTTAGCTGTGTTTTTACCAGTTTTATTTGTTTTTCCCTCTATTATAAGCCATGCCGAAACTACTGTGGATTACATACGAGACGAAATCGACTTTCTAACCGACGATGAAGAAAATATGCTTGAGACCGAAGCGACACGTATCGCAGAAGAAATCGGCTCAGGACTATACATAGTAATGGTAAATGATGAAACCCAAATTGATTTGGTAGAAGGTGTAAAAAATTACTCAGAGCAAAATAATATCCCAAGCGGAACAAGTGCTATAACTTTATATCTAAATATAGCCAGTGCAAACTTTATAAGTTATTATGACGAAAATTATATCTCAAGCGAGGAAGTCACCATAATTGAAGACGATTTATTGCTTCTTTGGTCTGATGGCTATTATTTTAATGGCTCTATACATTTTTTACAAACTGCCGAAAGACTTATACTTGAAAATCAGGCAACTACTGCTGAGGTCAACACAACTACTGCTACTGATGGTATTGAAGTGAGTTATGTAATGGATACAGCAGGCCTTTTTACCCCTGAAGAAGTGGCAAAATTTGAAGCAACAATTTCAGAGTTTGTAGAAGAAGAGAATTTTGGAATTTACATACTTACAGTGGATAATTTTAAAGACTTGTATGGTATGTCGGACCCTTGGGACACCGTGACTCAGTTTTACAGGGATAAAGACCTAGGTGTCGGAGAAGGCAGAGACGGATATATTTTAATGCTGAGCATGGACGATAGAGACTATGCAAATGCGACTTATGGAGACAGAGGAAACAGTATATTTAACAGTAGCGCCCACGACAGTGTTGTCGACAGCGCGCTTGATGATTTTTCATATAACGACTGGTACCGTGGATTTAGCGACTACATAGACTCTGTTATGTATGAAGTAGGCCCTGGTGGCGAGATATTCACTGTAATTATGATAGTGGCAGGCTCCTTTGCAGTTGCGCTGCTAATTGGATTTACCTTTAAAGGTCAGCTTAAAAGCGTTGCTAAAAAACACGCCGCATCAGAGTATGTACCACATGGTGGTGTCGACATGATATCATCAAGAGATATATTTACCCACACAACAGAGACACGCACAAAAATTGTTAAAAGCAGTGGCGGTTCGGGCTCAGGTAGCGGAAGAAGCGGTGGAGGCTTCTCAGGTGGTAGCGGAAAATTTTAAATAATTAATATTTAATAATTAATAGTTAATAGTTAATAATTAATAATTGATGTGAAAAAAAACAGCCAACTTGGCTGTTTTTTTTTGAAGTATAAGGCAAGAGCAGAGCCCTTGCCTTATGATATAAAATCAAAAAATCCGAAGAATTTCACTGCACTTATTAACTACTAACTATCACCCGTCTACTTTCGGCATTTTTCTTCTGACAATTAGGAAATAAATTATAAGTCCTAAAGGTGTGACTATCCATGTAATTCCGTAAATAGAGAACAATACTTCAAGTGAATAAAACTGTGGCACCACTGCCAAAACCCATACTATTCTTAAAACACAAGTTCCTATAAGCGATACTAACGTAGGCACCAGTGAATATCCAAGACCTCTGAGTGCCCCTAACATTACCTCCATTACTCCACACAGGAAATACGGTGCAACTATGTAATAAATCCTTATCATTCCATATTCTATTACCTCGGGATCGCTATTGTAAATGCTTAAAAGATTTCTTCCGAAAATTATTACTACTGCACTTAGCACCACGCCTATCACAAGTGCTGTGCCCATACTGTTTTTTACTATCTTATTAATTCTGCTATACTTTTTCGCGCCTAAATTTTGTCCTATAAAACTCACTGTAGCCTGATGAACAGCATTTAGTGCCACATATATAAATCCGTCAATATTGCCAGCTGCCGTGTTTCCTGCCATTACAGTGGAACCAAAGGAATTAATTGATGATTGCACTAATGTATTTGAAAATGAAAACATCATACTCTGTATTCCAGCGGGCACACCAATTTTCACTATTTCAGCTACTTGTTTCTTTACAGGCCTAATCTTTTTTAAATTTAATTTATAACTTGCATTTGCCTTTACAAGGCATAAAACAACAAGCACTGCCGATAAATACTGCGCCATAACCGTCGCTATCGCAACTCCTGCTACACCCATTGAAAAAACAATTACGAGCAGTAGATTAACAGATACATTTAAAACTCCTGCCACCGCAAGAAAGTACAATGGTCTTTTTGTGTCCCCCACTGCCCTTAAAATTGAAGCACCAAAGTTATAAACCATACTTGCAGGCATTCCAACAAAAAATATCTGCATATAGAGTGTCGCTTGATCTATAACATCATCTGGACTTCCCATTAATTCAAGTAGAGGTCTTGCAGAAAAGTATCCTACAAATATAAGAACTATGCCTACGACAATACTTATAAATATCGAGGTGTGCACCGCATCGCTCATACCTTTTTCGTCTTTTGCTCCAAATAACTTTGCAACCACTACGTTTACGCCAACCGCAAGCCCCATAAAAATAGTTATTATCAAAAATGTTATAGAAGCAGTTGAACCAACTGCCGCAAGTGCCGTAGGCCCTGCATATTGTCCTACCACGATAATATCTGTCGCATTAAACAGTAATTGGAGCATACTAGATATCATTAGAGGAATTGAAAATCGAATGATATTTGGCAATATAGGCGCGTTAACCATGTCTATTTCATGAGCATTTTTCTTTTGCCTGCTAAATCTCATTGTAAACTTTTGTATAAAATTCATCTTACCCAACCTTTTTAATTTTAAGCATCTGTTTTAGGGAGTTTCTTTCTTACTATAAAGAAATATATCGCTAGAAATAATGACGTTGCAGCCCAGCTTATCACGTAAACTGGGAACAAGGTTTCAAGTGTTGGGCTTTGTGCGAATATCACCATTACCCACACTACCCTCATAAGGCAAGTTCCTATGAGCGAGGCAAGAGTAGGCACGAGTGAGTAGCCCATTCCCCTTAATGTTCCCATCATAACGTCCATGATGCCGCACACAAAGTACGGTATTACTATATAGTAAATTCTTATCATTCCGTATTTTATAACTTCGGGGTCGTTGTTGTAAATAGCGAGTAAGTTTTCTCCAAATATCACCGTAAGCGAACTCATCGCAATTCCCACTACTATAACACAAGAAAGGCAGGTTAAGATAATTCTATTTATCCTGCTGTATTTTTTTGCGCCGATGTTTTGTCCGATAAAGCTTACTGCCGACTGATGTAGTGCATTCATTGCTACAAATATAAATCCCTCTATATTGCCAGCCGCAGTGCTTCCTGCCATTACAGTAGAACCAAAGCCGTTTATTGATGATTGAATAAGTGTGTTCGAAAGTGAAAACATAGTGCCCTGTATTCCTGCTGGAATTCCTATTTTAATTATGCTTAAAAGCTCTTCTTTATAAATTCTTAGCTTTTTTATGTAAAGTTTATAGCTTGCATCAGTTTTGATAAGGCAAAGTAAAACCAAAACTGCCGACAGATATTGTGCCAAGATAGTAGCAATTGCAACTCCTGCAACGCCCATTGAAAAAACTATTACTAAAAGCAAATTTACCAAAACATTTAAGACACCCGATATCGCAAGAAAGTACAGAGGTCTTTTTGTGTCCCCTACCGCTCTTAGATTTGCCGCACCAAAATTATACACCATATTTGCAGGCATACCTATAAAATATATGCGCATATAAAGTGTCGCCTGATCTATTACATCCTCTGGTGAACCCATGATAGTAAGCAGTGGTTTTGACAATACCATTCCTATAAATATAAGCGCCGTACCCACCAAAACACTTATCATTATCGAGGTATGAACCGTTCTGCTGATTTTTCCTGTGTCTTGTGCTCCAAACGCCCTTGCCATTGTCACGTTTGCACCCACAGCTAGGCCCATAAATACGTTTATGATAAGAAAGGTAACAGCACCTGTGGAACCCACTGCCGCAAGCGCCGTAGGCCCTGCATACTGACCGACAACTATTATATCTGCGGCATTAAAGAATAGTTGGAGTAAACTTGACATCATAAGGGGTAAAGAAAATCGTATAATCTTTGGCAGTATGCTTCCACTACACATATCAATTTCATAGGAACTCTTGCGAGATTTACCAAATTTCAAGGTAAATTTTTGTATAATATTCATGTTGATTTCATCACCTTTTTACATAGTTTTATCATTATACCTTAGCAGAAAAAAAAATGCAAACTTTTATGAAATTCTTCTTTGACATTTTAGTTTTTGTGTACTATAATAAATTTGTAAACTTATTTAAGAAAAAAATGTATAATTCTATACCTTTTATTTCTTTTTTATTATTGTGAGGTGATTTTTTGGCAAAGGAAACTATCGACACTTTAAAATCTGCCGAATTAAATGCAGGCAAACTTGTAAATGATGCAAAGGCTCAGGCTGCAAAAATTGTACAAGATGCAGAAAGCGACAGCAATAAGAGCATAGACGAGTTCGAAAGGTCCATGGCTTTGAAAGCTGTTAAAATTTTGGAGGACGCAAATTTTAAAGCAAATCTTGTAAGCAAAGACATACTTGAAAAAACATCACAAGAGGTAGCTGCACTGGAAAGTGCTTTCAACGAAAAAAGTGAGGAAATTTCCGTCGTATTATTGTCTGTAATCGCTGGATAAAATTCTTACAAAGTATTAAGGAGGGATGCTAATGGCGGTATTGCCCATGAAAAAAATTGACATTTACGGGCTTAACCGAAACCGCAAGCACATACTTGAATTTTTGCAAAGGCAAGCAAGTGTTGAAGTGTCTCAAACACCAATTGAAGACGGAGAAGTCGTACTTTTTAAAGAAGACGTAAATTCATCTAAGACTATGTTTGAGAACAACAAAAAAAGTGTAGAAGCTTCAATCACTATACTTGACAGCATGGTTAAACCCGAATCCTCTGGCCTTTCTATGTTTGAAGGTCGTCGCACACTGAGTGTAAGCGATTATGAAAAAGTAGAAAACAACTCGAATTCTACCATAAAAATCGCACGCAAAATTGTTAGTCTAAACAAGCATATCTCTGACCTTGGCGCCGATATAATTAGAAATCAGGCGGCAATCGAGGCGCTTGTGCCATGGAAGTCACTTGATATTTCCATGAGACTTAAAAAAACTGACAGCAGTAGTATATTTTTGGGTACTATGCCCGGAAGCTATACTTACGAAGGCCTTATAGCTATGCTAGCAGAAGAAATACCCGAAATAACGGCGTATGAAATCGAAATAGTCAGTTCAACCACACAACAAACTTGTGTTTTTGCGGTGTGCCACAACAGTGTGAGCGAGGAATTTGAAGCGGGCCTTAGGGCGCATGGATTTAGTTACCCCGTCGCTCCAAGCAAGACTTCACCGTCTGAGAGGATAGACATACTTTCAGATAGAATAAAAAAAGCACAAAACGAAATAAACGACATGCAAAACCAAATCAAGTCTTTTGCCACAGAGCGTGACAATTTATTAAAGTGCTACGACTACTTACAGGCAAGACTTGAAAAATACGAAGTTTTAGGAGAAATTTGCCAGACGAGGAAAACATTTTTTATAAATGGATTTATCACAAAGGAAGATAGCCTAAAACTTAAAGCTAAGCTTGAATCAAAATTCGATTGCTATGTCGAGCTTTATGAGCCTTCAGAAAACGAAGATGTTCCTGTAAAGCTTAAAAACAGCGCTTTTGCCGCTCCGGTTGAAAATGTTGTAGAAAGCTACTCTCTTCCCGGAAAAGGCGAAATTGACCCGTCGGGCATAATGGCGATATTCTACTATTTCCTATTCGGACTTATGCTATCCGACCTTGCCTATGGACTTATAATGACTATAGGTTGCGCCGTGGTTTTAAGCAAATACAAAACCATGGAAGAAGGACTAAAAAACTCGGTTAAAATGTTTATGTACTGCGGTATATCAACTGCGTTTTGGGGACTTATGTTTGGTAGCTTCTTTGGAGATGTCATAGAAGTTGTCGGCGCTACATTCTTTAATGCTACTTGGTCTACACCGACAATTTGGTTCAAACCCATTAACGAGCCTATGACACTTTTGATGTTCTCACTACTTTTGGGAATTATCCATCTGTTCACAGGTCTTGGAATGAAATTTTATCTTCTTGCAAAAGCGGGACAAATAAAAGATGCAATCTACGACGTAGTATTTTGGTATTTCTTAGTAGGTGGCGGTGTTTTATACTTTATGTCTATGGAAATGTTCAAAGACATTTCAGGACTAGGATTTACACTTGACCCTATGATAGGAAACATTGCCGCAGTATTTGCAGGCATTGGTGCCGTTGGTATAATCTTCACAGCGGGCAGAAGTTCAAAATCACCTGCTATAAGAATTATGAAAGGCGTTTACGGCCTTTATGGTGCCACAAGTTACATAAGCGATATTCTGTCATACTCTAGACTTTTAGCCCTAGGACTTGCAACAGGTGTTATCGCATCTGTTTTCAACCAAATGGGTGCAATGGGTGGCGGAGGCGTCGTTGGTGCCATCGTTTTTGTAATCGTATTTTTACTAGGACATTCGCTAAACATCGGACTTAATGTACTTGGCGCATATGTTCACTCAAACAGGCTTGAATTTGTCGAATTCTTTGGCAAATTTTATGAAGGAGGCGGAAAAAAATTCAATCCGTTCTCTGCAAAAACAAAGTATTTTAAAATTATGGAGGAATAATAATGGAAATTTTAGCAACTTTAGGTTTACCCCTAGCACTAACAGGAGCTGCTCTTGCAGTACTTATGGCAGGTATCGGTTCAGCAATAGGCGTTGGTATGACAGGCGAAGCCGCTGCGGGCGTTGTAACAGAAGACCCATCTCTATTCGGTAAAGCACTTATTTTGCAACTTCTACCGGGCACACAAGGCATCTACGGTCTACTTATCGCTTTCTTAACACTTACACAAATCGGTATCTTAGGCGGAAATGCTGACATCAGCTTTGCAAAAGGCCTACTTTATCTTGCAGCTTGCTTACCAATAGCTTTCGCAGGTTTACACTCAGCAAAAATGCAAGCTAAAGCAACTGTAGCCTCCATTGCACTTTATGCAAAAAGACCTGACCAATTCTCAAAATCACTACTAATGCCAATCATGGTTGAAACTTATGCTATTTTGTCACTTCTTATCTCTGTTCTTGCTGTTATGAACGTAGGCGCAATTAACATCTAATTTAAAGCACAGAAACATAAAAGTTACATGCATAAAAATTTAAAGAGAAGGAGAAATATATGTCGGGTTTAGATAAAATACTTGCCGAGATTCAAAGTGATGCCGAAATATCAGCTAAAAAACATATAGACAAAGCGAATGTTTTAGCGGAAGAAATTTCAAAAAAATCGCAAGAAGACATTGATAAAAAAGCAAAAGAGTTTGATCAAATCTCTAATGCAAAGGCTACACATATCATGGAAAGAGCAAGATCCGCCGCAGAGCTTGAAAGCAGAAAAATTCTTTTAAATAAAAAACAAGAACTAATTGCCAGAGCTTTAAATGCTGCAAAGGACAAGCTGCAAAACCTTGATGACAATAGCTATTTTGATGTTCTTATCCACCTTGCAAAAACATATACAAGCAAGGATACTTGCAAAATGCAACTCTCTAAAGATGATTTAAAGAGACTTCCTAAAGATTTTGAATCAAAGCTTCCCACACAAATTAAACTCTCAAAAGAGAGTGCCGATATTAAAAACGGTTTCCTCCTTATTTATGAGGGTATAGATATAAACTGTAGTTTTGATGCGCTGTTTGAAGATAAAGCAGAACAGCTCCAAGACAAGGCGGCGTCTATCCTATTTAATTAGGAGGTAGTGTATGAGTGAACTTTACACATACCAAGTGGCAAGAATTAGATATCGTGAAAATTCACTTTTGACAAGACAGGATATAGACAGTCTTATGAGCGCTAAAGATTATGACGACTGCCTTAGACTGCTTTTTGATAAAGGTCTTGGCACTTCAAACGAAAAAACCACTGAAGAGCTTTTGAGTGTTGAAAACGAAAAGCTTTGGGACTATATTAAGGAGCTTTTAAAAGACTTAACTCCTTTAAATGTTCTTTTTTACCAAACAGATTACAATAACTTAAAAGCCGCTATTAAAGCGGTGGTTACAGATGCAAGCACTGATGGCATATACAGCTTTGGCGGAAGTTTAGAGCCTGAGTTTATTGAAAAATGTGTCAAGGAAAACGACTTTACATCACTTCCAAAACACATGGTAGCGCCTGCGAAAAAGGCATATAAAACACTTTTACAAACATCTGACGGACAAATTTGCGACATGAGCATTGACAAGGCTTGCCTTGATGCGATGGCCGATACAGCAGAGGAAAACGAAGATGAAACAGTAAAAGCCTATGTAAATTTGCGTTGTGCAATATCTGACATAAAAATAGCCGTAAGGTGCCAAAAAACAAATAAAAGCTTAGACTTTATAAAAGAGTCGCTTGCAAAATGCAAAACACTTGATGTAAATGCACTTGCAATAGCTGCAGCAAAAAGCGAAGATGATTTAATGGCATTTTTGTCTGTTTCTAAATACAGCGACTGCGTCGAACATTTGAAAGAGGGTAATCTCTCTTTTGAAAAATGGTGCGACAATAAACTTATGGCGCTTATCAAAAAACAAAAGGTAAACCCCTTTACAATAGGGCCTATACTTGCCTATGTTGTCGCAAGACAAAACGAAATGAGTGCTATAAAAATTGTTATGTCCGGTAAACTTAACGGACTTGATGATGAAATGATTAGAGAAAGACTGAGGGATATGTATGTATAAATTAGCTGTTTTAGGTGACAAGGACAGCATATACGGTTTTGCTGCCCTTGGGCTTGATATTTACCCTGTTGAGGATCCGCAAGAGGGTGCAAAAACCTTGCGTAAACTTGCGGAGGGAGTCTATGCCGTAGTTTACATTACAGAGGCACTGGCAGCTGCCCTTGAAGGCGAGATAACTCGCTATCAAAGCGCGCCACTTCCCGCAATTATTCCTATTCCCGGCATAACGGGAAATACAGGCATGGGTATTAAAATGGTTAGAAAATCTGTTGAACAAGCAGTAGGCTCCGATATTATCTTTAACGAAAAATAAAAGAAATGGGTGATATTTTAAATGAGTACAGGCATCATTAAAAAAGTCGCAGGTCCACTTGTTATTGCAGGCGGAATGCGAGATGCCAATATGTTTGACGTTGTGCGTGTTAGCTCACAACGACTTATTGGCGAAATTATAGAAATTCACGGCGACGAAGCCTCAATTCAAGTATATGAAGAAACTTCAGGCCTTGGCCCTGGCTCTCCTGTAGAGTCTACTGGAGAACCTATGAGCGTTGAACTAGGTCCAGGACTAATAACATCAATTTATGACGGTATCCAACGTCCGCTTGATGATATCATGAAGCTTTCTGGAAACAGCCTTAAAAGAGGTGTTGAGGTTCCTTCTTTAAAAAGAGATTTGAAATGGGAATTTGTCCCTACAAAAAATGTCGGTGACGAAGTAGAAAACGGTGACGTAATAGGAACTGTACAAGAAACTGAAATCATCGTACATAAAATCATGGTTCCTTTTGGAATTAACGGAAAAATTAAGTCTATCGAAAAAGGTACATTCACAGTTGAAGAAGTTGTTTGCGTTATCGAAACCGAAAAGGGCGATAAAACCGTAACACTTATGCAGCGTTGGCCTGTTAGAAAAGGTAGACCTTACAAGAAAAAACTTCCACCCGATATGCCACTTATCACAGGACAAAGGGTTATCGACACACTTTTCCCAATCGCTAAAGGCGGTGTTGCCGCTGTTCCCGGACCTTTTGGTAGCGGTAAAACAGTTGTTCAACACCAACTTGCAAAATGGGCAGAGGCCGACATAGTTGTCTATATCGGTTGTGGCGAGCGTGGAAACGAAATGACCGACGTTCTAAACGAGTTCCCAGAACTTATTGACCCAAAAACAGGTCACTCACTTATGAAAAGAACTGTGCTTATAGCAAATACTTCCGACATGCCCGTTGCGGCTCGTGAAGCATCTATTTACACAGGTATCACAATAGCAGAGTACTTTAGAGACATGGGCTATTCGGTAGCTTTAATGGGTGACTCTACATCTCGTTGGGCAGAAGCCTTGCGTGAGATGTCAGGTCGTCTTGAAGAGATGCCCGGTGAAGAGGGTTATCCTGCATATCTAGGTAGCCGTCTTGCACAGTTTTATGAAAGAGCAGGACATGTTGAGACTCTAGGCTCACAAAACAGAACAGGCGCACTTTCAGTTATCGGCGCTGTATCCCCTCCAGGTGGTGACATCTCAGAACCCGTTTCACAGGCTACTTTGCGTATAGTTAAAGTTTTCTGGGGACTTGATGCTAACCTTGCTTACCGTCGTCACTTCCCTGCTGTAAACTGGTTGACAAGCTATTCACTTTACGTAGACTCCATGAGCAAATGGTACTGTGATGATGTAAGTGCAGACTGGATGGAGCTTCGCTCTTCTATCATGAGACTTCTACAAGAAGAATCAGAACTTGAAGAAATTGTTAAACTTGTCGGTATGGACGCACTTTCTGCCCCTGATAGATTAAAACTAGAGGCGGCAAGATCAATTCGTGAAGACTTCTTGCACCAAGATGCGTTCCACGAGGTTGACACCTATACCCCACTTTCAAAACAACATCTGATGATGCTACTAGTTATGGCTTTCTTTAACAAAACAACTGCGGCTCTTAATAAAGGCGCCGATATTGAGGCTCTTGTTTCAATGGATGTTAGAGAGCGCATTGGTAGATTTAAGTATACTCCATCAGAAAATGTACAAGGCGAGTATGACAATATCCTAGTTGCACTTGACAGCGAAGTGGATAAAATTCTAAACACAAAGGAGGACTTCTAATATGCCTAAAGAATATAGAACCATACAAGAGGTTGCAGGTCCTCTGATGCTTGTTAAAGGTGTTGAAAACGTAAGTTATGACGAGCTTGCCGAAATAGAGCTTGCAAGCGGCGAAGTAAGACGTTGTAAAGTACTTGAGATTAACGGTGGAGATGCCCTAGTTCAGCTTTTTGAAAGCTCAACAGGTATCAACCTTTCAAACAGTAAAGTAAGATTTTTGGGAAGAAGCATGGAGCTAGGCGTTAGCGAAGACATGCTAGGCCGTGTTTTTGACGGACTTGGCAGACCAATCGATGACGGCCCTGAAATTCTACCTGATTCAAGAAATGACATAAACGGACTTCCAATGAATCCAGCTGCTAGAAACTACCCTCAAGAGTTTATTCAAACAGGCGTTTCTGCAATTGACGGACTTAATACTCTAGTTCGTGGACAAAAACTTCCTATCTTCTCAGCCTCTGGTCTTCCCCATGCTAACCTTGCTGCTCAAATAGCAAGACAGGCTAAGGTGCGCGGAACAAACGATCCTTTCGTTGTTGTTTTTGCCGCTTTGGGTATTACATTTGAAGAGTCAAACTTTTTTATCGAGAGCTTTAAAGAGACTGGCGCTATAGACAGAACTGTTATGTTTGTAAACCTTGCAAACGACCCTGCTATCGAGCGTATCGCAACTCCTAGAATGGCGCTTACAGCGGCTGAGTATCTTGCTTTTGAGAAAGGCTACCACGTTTTGGTTATCTTAACAGATATCACAAACTACGCCGACGCACTTCGTGAGGTTTCTGCCGCACGTAAAGAGGTTCCAGGTAGACGTGGATATCCAGGTTATATGTACACTGACCTTGCTTCTCTTTATGAGAGAGCTGGTAGACTAAAAGGCAAAAACGGAAGTATCACAATGATTCCTATTTTGTCTATGCCAGAAGATGACAAAACTCACCCAATCCCTGACCTTACAGGTTACATTACTGAGGGACAAATCATTCTAAGCCGTGAGCTTTACAGAAAAAACATTGCTCCTCCGATAGACGTTTTACCATCACTTTCTCGTCTAAAAGACAAAGGTATAGGAGACGGAAAAACAAGAGCCGACCACGCAAACACAATGAACCAACTTTTTGCGGCTTACGCAAGAGGTAAAGAGGCTAAAGAGCTTATGGTTATCCTAGGCGAGGCTGCTCTGACAGAAATAGATAAACTATATGCAAAATTTGCAGATGCTTTTGAAACAGAATATGTATCACAAGGTTATGAGTCTAACAGAGATATCGAAGACACTTTGGCACTTGGTTGGAAACTACTTTCCATACTTCCAAGGTCCGAGCTAAAACGTATCAAAGACGAGTTCCTTGATACCTACTACGGAAAGGTGTGATAAGCTGTGGCAAGAGCACAAGTCAACCCCACCAGAATGGAGCTGACAAAGCTCAAGAAGAAGCTTGTCACCGCCATACGTGGGCATAAACTTCTAAAAGATAAAAGGGACGAGCTGATGAGGCAGTTCCTTGAAAAAGTAAGAGAAAATAAAGAGCTACGTGAAAAAGTTGAAGAGGGCATACAAAATGCCAACAAAAAGTTTTTCCTAGCAAGGGCGGGCATGGACGACGCCGTTTTAAACACAGCACTTTTGGCACCAAAGCAACAGCTAAGCCTTGAGAGCAGTACAAAAAACGTAATGAGCGTTGACATTCCACAGTTTAAGTTTAAAACAAGAACACCAGACCCAAACGATATTTTTTCTTATGGTTTCGCTTTTACATCAAGCGACTTAGACGATGCAATAAGCTCACTATCAAAAGTTTTTGAAGATATGTTAAAACTTGCCGAGATTGAAAAATCTTGCCAATTAATGGCGGCAGAAATAGAAAAAACCAGACGCCGTGTTAATGCGCTAGAGCATGTTATGATCCCCGACACTAGGGAGACCATTAAATATATCACAATGAAACTAGACGAAAACGAGCGCAGCACTCAAATAAGACTGATGAAAGTAAAAGATATGATGCTTAAAGAAGCACATGGATATTAAAAAACAGGGGACGTTTTTCGTCCCCTGTTTTTTTTGAATTAATAAGTATGGTTAAAGAAAACTTTTTTTCTTTCAAAAAGTTTTCTCTTTTGCACTTTGTGCAAAATTCACTTTCAAAAATGCGCTTCTTAGGATTGGATTTCGTTTTCTGCGGAAAACGACTTAGGACTCAGTCCTAAGAACCTGAAATTTTTTGAAAAAAATTTAGTAAAACTTTCAATCAAAAAAACGCAAAGCGTTTTCGCCACAATTCTCAATTCTCAATTCTCAATTATTAATTTTTAACTATCTAAGTATTCCTCTAAAGTCACGTCCATTTCTACTATAGCTTTTGCGTGCTCTTCTCCTACGTATCTAAAGTGCCATGGCTCGTAGTCTACCTTTGTTATTTCGGTTGTGTCCTCTTCGTATCTAAGTATAAAGCCGTAATCGGCGGCGTTTTCCATTAGCCACGCAAAGCCTGCTGTATCCTCAAACTCTTCTGTGACTGTGTTAAAATCCACCGCAAGGCCTGTTTCGTGCTCACTATGTCCAGGGGCTTTTACCCTTGTAGGAGTTATCTCTCTAGCCTCTTCCTCGGTCATGCCCTCTTCGTACATAAATCGCTGTACTCTACGCTCAAAAAGTATGGACTGTAGCTCTTGGTCTCTATATGCCGAGGCTATCCAGAGCGAGACTCCTGCCGCAGACGCATCGTTTAGCATGTCTGAAAGTGGCTCTTCTATTCTCTCGTCTACTATCATTCCGCCTACATATACTTGCTCAAACTCATAGCCATCTGGAATTTTCACATCATCATTTACTAAAATCAGCGACCACTCGCTTGCATCTACTTTATCCTCATCTTCTTCTATCTCGCTTGAGCTTTCACTCTCTTGTGACGAGGAATTCTCTTCGGACGAGGAGCTTTCTTCTTTTTCTATCACAGTTGTTTCGCCGTTACTCACGAGAATATTCGCATCTGGCAAGTCCTCTTCATTTACATCTACCATCTCGACAAAAAACTTCACATATAAATCTTCAAAATTTAAAGCGACATATACTCCACCGCCAATAAGTGCAAGCAAAAATATAATCAATATTATAATTTTAGCAGGACTTTTTTTCTTTTTTCTTGATTGCTTTCTCAAAATACTTCCTCCATAATTTTTGATATTTCACTTGATTATAGCATAGATAATTATTATAATCAAGATGAATACATTTGTATAGACGAGGAGAGCAATTTAATGAAAAAAATTTTTATTTTAGGCGATAGGGAAACATACAAAAATTATCACAGTGCGCTTAACGCCTTGGGCGGAGTTACTATTAATGACGAAAGTAAAATATCCGAGTGCGACGCCCTACTACTAACAGGCGGTGATGATGTAAACCCGAGCCTTTATGGCGAAGAAAACGCAGGCAGTGAAGGAATTGATGATAACTTAGATAAAAAGGAATTTGAGCTTATCGAGCACTTTACCAGCCTGAATAAACCCATACTAGGTATTTGCCGTGGTGCTCAAATTTTAAATGTGTTTTTTGGCGGAAGCTTAATTCAGCACTTAAATACAAGTGATAAGCACTCAAGATGTGGCGGTAGTGTAGATAAGGTGCACAAGGTCAAAACTGTCGGTGATAGCTTTCTCAAAAAGCTGTATGGGGATAATTTTTTTACAAACAGCGCACATCATCAAGCAATAAATGGCATTGCAGATGTTTTCACTGTGTCTGCTATTAGTGACGATGGAGTTATTGAGGCTGCTATTAGTGAAGAAAAGAGGATTATTGCGCTTCAGTGGCACCCAGAAAGAATGTGCTTAGCCCACAAAAGAGAAGATACAGTAGACGGACTTTTAATTTTCAAATATTTTTTTGACATAATATAGTGAATTTCATTGACAAATGAGAGTAAAAACAGGTACAATTAGATATACGACTCATAATGAAAGGATTATATATGGATTTTACTATTATTTTTAGCAACCCCATGATTAACATCGGTGTTTTATCTTGGTTTTTTGCCCAAGTTTTTAAATTTATTTTATTTTTTATTAAGCATAATAAATTTGACAAGACAAGACTTTCGGGCTCAGGAGGTATGCCTAGTTCTCACTCATCGCTTACCTGCTCTGTAGTCTTAGCTGCTTTATTTTACTATGGTTTTTCCTCCCCTGTCTTTTCCCTTGCCGTTATCTTGGCGCTTATTGTCATGTATGATGCCACAGGCGTTCGCTGGGCAGCAGGACTTCATGCAAAGGCTATAAACAATATAGTCGACTACATGGAAGAGAACGAACACCCAGACAAAGAAAAACTAAAGCACATAATACCTCAGCTTGATGAATCTTTAGGACATAGAATTGTAGAAGTAATTTGCGGTGCAGGACTCGGAATAGTTATCGCCGTGATTTACAGATTTTTAGACGTGGGATATATTTTTTAATTTACAATTACAAAATAAAAAAACAGGAACGATATTTTATGTCGTTCCTGCTTTTTATACATTTCGTATCCAAACCATATGTACGGAGTCTTTTCCCCAAAAATCTTTTACTATATAGTCGGCTTTGCCTAGTTTTTTAGTCCACATCTTCTGCCCTACCACTTCATATCCGCAGTCAAGGCAGTATTTACTAATTCCCTGTGATTTTAAATGCTCTTTCATTTTCTCAAACATCAAACTGCAAAGTCCATGCCCTTGATACTCAGTATCGACAAACACTCCGCCTATCTCCACCATGTCTTTAGTTTCGCCTTTTGAGCACTCGTTCATGTTATCGTTTGATTTCCCACAAGAAATCGACGCCACTGGTTTACCTTTGTGAAAAGCAAAAAGATAGTACCTTTCTTTGCCGTTTGAATTCATATCGTCTTCAAGCGTTTTTTTCTTATACTCGTACTCGTCTTCGGCCCCGTATTCTTCAAAAATTTTATTTTGCTCAAAGGCAAATTTTGTCATTTTGTTAAAAAACTCTAAAATCTGCTCCTTGTTCTCTTGTGTTGGTCTTAAAATTTCCAGTTCCATGTTCTAAATCCTATCTAGTGTAATACTTGCAGTATATTCTTTGTCAATGGAGCATACAAGGGCACAGATTACCTCTCTTACCCTTTCTTCGCTCTCTTTTTCATCAAACGGCATATCGACATCAAAAATTATATTAGTGCATTTTTGACCCCATACAACTCTAAAATCGTGAGTAGTAAAGTTTGGGTACACTGCTTTTATAAGTGTGTCAACCTTTTGTCTTATAGCATTAGCCTTTTCATCATCTGTCACTATCGGGTCAAGATGAATTACAAGTTGTAAATTCTCCTCGTCCTTGAAATGCTTTTCAATACTGTCTATGATTTCATGGCTTACCAGTATATCTACTTTTGCATCTACCTCGCAGTGTATAGAGGCAAAACACTTGCCCTCGCCATAGTTATGCAGCTCTAAATCATGCACGCCTAAAATACCGTCGTATGAAACTACTTTTTCCTTTATTTTGTTTACAAGCTCTTTGTCTGCCGCCTGACCTATGAGTGGATTGCCTGTATCTATGACTAGCTTTACACCCGATATAAAGATGAATACTGCCACCACTAGCCCTATATATGGGTCTAAATTGAAGTTTATATAGTGACTAATTACAGCTGCAACTAAAACACCCATAGTAATTATCACGTCGTTTCTGCTGTCAAAGGAAGTTGCCTTTACAGTATTTGAGTCTATTGTTTTAGCTATTTTTTTGTAGAAAAGATACTGCCAAAACTTTATCACTATAGAAATCACAAGCGATATTACAAGCACTGTGCTTATTGATATTTCTTTAGGGTTAGCAATTTCTGTAATCGCAGTTTGTATTAAACCCAGTCCTAAAATCATTATCAAAAACGAAACCAAAACGCCCGACAGATACTCATATCTTGCATGCCCGTAAGGATGCTCCTTATCAGCCGGTTTAGACGATAGCTTGAACCCGATAATCGTAATAAGTGATGATGCCGAATCCGACAGATTATTTAAGGCATCTGCCACTACCGAAACACTATTAAAAACTGTACCGACAATAAATTTCAGCAAAAAGAGTAGGATATTCGATACTATACCAACTATACCCGACACTCTGCCATAAGCTCCACGAACTGTGGGGTTTTTCACATCGTCTTTGTTCTTTATAAATAAATTAATAATTAAGTTTGTCAAAAAACACACCTCAAACTAAAATATTATTGCCTTTAGCGTCTATTGCCACTATAAGCGGAAAGTCCTCAAATTCAAGTTCTTTCACCGATTCACAGCCTAAATCTTCATAGGCTATTACTTTACAGCTTTTTATGCATCTTGAAGCAAGCGCACCTGCGCCACCTAATGCACAAAGATATACAGCCTCGTTTCTAATCATAGCATCGACAACGTCTTTACTTCTCTTTCCTTTGCCTATCATACATTTTAACCCTAAATCTAAAAACTTGGGTGAATATGCATCCATTCTTACGCTTGTTGTAGGCCCACAAGAGCCTATCGCAAGACCTGGCGGTGTAGGAGTAGGGCCTGCGTAGTATATGCAAGCATTTTTCAAGTCATAAGGAAGCTGTTCGCCTTTACAGATTGCCTCATCTATCCTTTTGTGAGCGGCATCACGCGATGTATAAACCTTGCCTGACAGCAAAATTTTTTGCCCTGCCTTTAAGCTAGGCGCTATTTTTTCTATATCTTTAGTATTTACTTTAATCTGTTCCATATTAAAAAGAGGGCGTGCAAATTTTATGCACGCCTTTGCCTCACTCTCGTTTTATTAGTATACTTTAAAGAACTCTACATGCTCGTTCATAGGTCCTCTGAAAAATGCAACTCTTATTGGATATGGTGGCTCTGATGATATTGTAACATCTGTAGGCTCCATAGTCACTTCATAACCTGCATCTCTTACTGTTTTTACAAGCTCGTCGACTGCGTCTGTCTCAAGTGCGATATGCGCAAAAACGCCGTCTTCTGTTGGCATTTGAATATCTTTTGACATGATTTCTAAAACAGTGTTATCTCCACAAGAGATCATTATTCCCCTGTTTGCACCTTCCCCCCAGCTTCTTACTGTTGAAAGCCCTAAAACATTGTTGTAAAAGTCAACTGTTGCATCGTATTTTTCGATTGTTGTTAAAAGTGCAATGTGATGCACGCCTCTAATTTTACTCATAATTTCTTTAGGTGTAAAGTTGTACACCTTTCCTCCTTTGATTTTATACAGCAATACCGCCACACAATAGGTGTGGCGATATTAAATATTTTATTATTTACGGTTAAATATAGACATGATGTCTGTAAATGTGTCGTCCTCTGGAGCAGAAGTTGTTGGTGCAACTATAGGTGCTGGTTCTGTCGCTTGTGGTTGCATAGGAACTACAGGCGCAGGAGCAGCTTGTGGTTGTGGAGTTGGAGCTTGGTAGCTCATTGGAATTTCTGCTTGAGTTGGCATAGTTACATTCTCTGGTTTTGCAGGAACAAACTCGCCGTTCATGCCAGGGAAGCCAGTTGCGATAACAGTAATGCACATTTCATCTTCAAGTGACTCGTCAAACGCAGCACCCCAGATGATGTTTGCGTCTTCGCTTGCTCTTTCAGTAATAAGCTCAGAAGCCATATTAATTTCATCAAGTGCTATGTCAGGTGATGATTTTATGTTTATGATAACGCCCCTTGCGCCAGCAATTGCAGTTTCAAGAAGTGGGCTTGAAATAGCTTGTGATGCTGCGATTTCAGCCTTGTCTTTACCGTTTGCACGGCCAACGCCCATATGAGCATATCCTGCATTTTGCATAACAGATTTCACATCTTCAAAGTCAAGGTTAACAAGGCCTGGAGCCAAGATTAGGTCAGATATGCTTTGAACGCCTTGTCTTAGCACATCATCAGAAATTTGGAAAGCATTTGCAAGTGTGATTTTTGTTTCGCTGATTAGATTTAGTCTTTCGTTAGGAATAACTACAAGTGAGTCAACATGCTCTCTTAAAGTCGCAATGCCTTGCTCTGCTTGAACCATACGTCTTTTACCTTCAAAAGCAAAAGGCTTTGTTACTATACCTACTGTTAATGCGCCTAAATCTCTTGCTATTTCTGCAACTATTGGAGCGGCACCTGTTCCTGTTCCGCCTCCCATACCTGCTGTGATAAATACCATGTCAGAACCTTTTAGTATATTAGCAATTTGCTCGCGGCTTTCGTCGGCTGCTTTTGCGCCAACTTCAGGTTTTGAACCTGCACCTCTACCACCTGTTGTTTTTTCGCCAAGTTGTAGTTTTTGGTGTGCTTGTGAACGTGCTAGTGCTTGTTTGTCTGTGTTCATGCAGATAAGCTCTACTGATTGTACGCCAACTGCAGCAATACGATTAACAGCATTGCCTCCACAGCCACCTACTCCTACCACTCTTATTGATTGTGGTGCTTCATTTAATATGTTGTCGATTTCAAAAGGCATATTGTTTTCCTCCTCAGTTTTATTTTTCTATTAGTTTTATTTTTCTGTATTATTTTGATGAATTATCCTGCTGATTAAAGTTTAAAAACTTGTTAAGGTCTATTTACTTTATAAGCACAATATACTTTACATAAGAAAATATCTCATACTCTATAATTTATCATCTTTTTTATAAAATTTCAAGGCATAATCGAAAAAAAATACAATTTTTTTTATTTTTTTACTTTACAGTAACACTTTTTTTCTTAATTTACATAAAATCGGACGTTTTGTAAAGCAGTTTGGGTTTACACATCGGGTATATCATCGCCTCTTTGAGGCTTGTTGTCCTCGACTTCACTTTCTTCCGATGCCTCGCTCTCATCCGTTGATGTCTCTTCACTTTGACTTTCATCACCGTCCTCGACATCTGCTATGTCGTCGCCTCTTTGTACTTCGTCACTTTCACTTTCGGTAGAGTCTATTTCCTCACCGTCTATCTCTATCTCTTCTGTCTGACCTTCTTCAATATCTAGTGAAAAATAAGCCTTGTTAGATTCTTCTGCCAAACTTAAATCCAGCACGCCCTTTTCGCTGTCGCCAATTCCGTCACTTGAAATTATTTGCATACCAAAGTTTATTTTTTCCTCTAAATCAATTGCTATTCCAAGTTCCATTACAACTCTGTTGTCATAGGTAATTGTAATGTTTTTGCTGTCTAGCATGTTTATTTCATTTATTTTTGTGATATCACGGTTGTAAAGTGCTTTTGTTATCGAATCAAATATGCCCGCACTTTGCTCGTCTTCAAAATTTACATGTTCATCAACAATAGTAACGGGTTCTGATTTAACAATAGCAAAACTCCCTTGCACACTCTCTCCGCTTTCCAAAACCTTACCGCTTCGGCTAGCATAGATAGGTACATCACTGTTTTCAAAGCTATAAAATATTTCTGCAGTAACTACCTCAATCTCTAAAGTAGACGGAAATACTTTTTTAATCGTCACCTCTTCAACATATGGACAAGTATTGAGTATCATATTTCTAGCATTTCCCGAGTTAAAAAACAAAAGGTTGTCAGCAGTAGATATACCACCTGCACTTAGTATTTCGTCTTCGGTATATTTTGTAGAACCGCTTACATTTACAGTCGATGCCCTAAATATTATTAAAAGCATTGCAAATATAAACACTACGCTAACTATAGAAATTATACCCACAACAAATACTTTTTCTTTTTTAAGTTCCTCAAATTTTTGCTTCAAATTAACTTTATTATTACTTTTAGCCATTTTTTGTTTTGGTCGCTTCCTGCTTTCCACTTTGCTGATCCTCCTATTTTCGGTATATATCGGCTCCTAAACTTTTTAGTACTCCGACTATATCCTCATAACCTCTATCGATATACTCGACACCTGTTATGCTGGTTTCTCCTTGCGCTGCAAGAGCCGCTACTATTAAAGAGGCACCGCCTCTGAGCTCCCTTGCATCTACCGGTACACCCCAAAGGCTTTCCACGCCTTCGACTACCGCCACTTTTCCTTCTATATTTATCTTTGCGCCCATTCTTTTTAACTCTAGCGCATGCTTATACCTGTTTTCAAAAATGTTTTCCACAAACACACTTGTTCCCTGTCCCAATACCGCCATTGCCATAATAGGCGCCTGCGCGTCTGTTGGAAATCCAGGATACGGCATGGTTCTCACATACTTTACAGCTTCAAGTTTTTTGGGTGCACAAAGATACATTCTATCGGCATCTTTAATAATTCTGCACCCAGCCTCTTCAAATAATGACAGAGTGGACATCAGCGATTTATTAGGACAATTTTTAAGCAGAAGCTCTCCTCCTGTTACCGCCGCACTCGCCATGTAGGTAGCCGCAACTATTCTATCAGGCATAATTTCATGCTCACAGCCATAAATTTCCTTTGCGCCCTCGATTTCTATCCTGCTCTCGCCTGCACCTCTTACCTTTGCACCACATTTATTTAAAAAATTTGCAAGCTCCAAAATCTCGGGCTCTCTTGCGGCATTTTCTATAACCGTAGTGCCCTGTGACACCGCGGCACAAAGTATGATATTTTCTGTGGCTCCAACGCTTGGGAAAGACAATGTAATGCTGCTTCCCTTTACACCGTCTTTACTTTCACAGTGTATTACACCGTGTGACTGCTCTATCTTTACCCCCATTTTTTCAAGTGCTGACAAGTGCAAATCTATTGGCCTTGCACCTATTTCACAGCCACCTGGGAATGATAGATAAGCTTCTTTAAATCTTGATATTATGCTTCCCAAAAATACAATTGACGAGCGCATTTCTCGCATTAAGTCATGCGGGATATCGAAATTTTTCATATCTGCGGTATCAATCTCCAGACTTTTACCCTCTCTTTTACAGCTACATCCTAAATGTGTCAAAATTTTCACTGCAGTGTCCACATCAGATATATACGGACAATTATGTAACACAGTTTTATTTTTACAAATTATAGATGCCGCAAGCAGTGGTAAAATGCTGTTTTTTGCTCCCTGTATGTTGATTTCGCCTTGTATTTTCGCAGGTCCCTTAACATAAATCATAGGGCTAACACCTCCATATATGCATGGCTAAAAACTAATGACTAATGGTGAAAGACTTGCGTTAATTACCACAAAACAAATCAAAAATAGTCATTCACTATTCACTTTTAGTCTTTAGCCTCACGTGTTTCACACGTGAGTATAACCCATAATATGCCCATGACAAATTTAAGTGCCGATTGCATTTGTAATGCAGTGATAAATCCTTTCGTCTACATCTTTCACATACATTTCGTATGCTTTTTTGGAAAGCTTTTCTGCTTTACCATCGGTCTCTAAGATGTCTTGAATTTTTAAAAGCAAGCTCTCTCCATTTAAGTCTTTTTCTTCTATAATCTCCGCCGCACCCTTGTTTACCAGTGCCATTGCGTTATGATATTGATGATTTTCGGCGACATTTGGCGACGGGATAAGGATTGACGCCTTTCCCATTGCCTGTATTTCACTCACACTTATGGCGCCCGCCCTTGAGACTACAAGGTCTGCTGCCGCCATGCAGTCAGCCATATCACTTATATATTCTTTTACAAATATATTTGAGTCGTCCTTTATCTTTACACCCATATCGCTGAGCATTTGTGGCATTCCCTTATTGTACTGAGAATAACCATAGCTGTGTATATGTTGATACTTTCCACTTTCCGCAGAGTACTTTATGATATGTGCCATGTTTTTGTTTAGCACGCCAGCGCCTAAACTTCCACCAAAAGATAAAATCAGAGGTCTACCATCAAGATTCAACTTTTTTCTCGCCTCGGATTTACTGACGCCTAAAAGTTCTTGTCTGACAGGATTTCCTGTCACTACCACATTTACATCGTCTTTAAAATATTTTTTAGCGTCTTCCATAGCCACCATAAGTGTTGTAAGTCTTTTTGCTAAAAGTTTTACCGTGACACCTGGAAAGGCGTTTGACTCGTGCATTACGCAAGGCACCTTTAGTTTTGACGCCTCACGCATTACAGGGCCACACACATATCCGCCCGTGCCGACACATACATCGGGTTTAAATTCTTTAATGATTTTCTTGGAATTTGCCGACGCCGTCACAAGCCTTGCAAGGGTAGAAAAATTTTTCCCTATCCCTTTTGGCGTGAGTTTTCTGCTAAAGCTTGATATCTTTATAGTTTTTATCTCGTACCCTGCCGCTGGAACCAGTTTGCACTCCATTGCTCCTTCGTTTCCGACAAACAGAATTTCGGCATCAGGATTTTTCTCTTTCAAATAATTCGCAGCGGCAAGTGCTGGGTTTATGTGCCCTGCTGTACCTCCACCTGTAAATAATACTCTCATAAACTTTCTCCTAGGTTTTTTCGATATATGAATCTTTTGATATTGATAAAAGCACGCCTATCTCTGCAAGCAATGTGACAAGCGAGGTTCCTCCTGCACTGAAAAACGGCAAACTAATACCAGTATTTGGAATAGCCGCTGTTACAACGCAAATATTCAAAACCGTTTGTATTCCTATTATAAATGTAATTCCAAGCCCTAAAAGCATACCGAACATATCTTTTGCATGTATTGAAATCGAAACTCCACGCCAAATTAGTGCAACAAATAAAGCTATTATTATAATTGCGCCAATAAAACCTAGTTCTTCACAAACTATAGCAAAAATAAAATCATTTTGCGGTGCAGGAAGATACAAGTGCTTTTGTGTCGACTGTCCAAGCCCTACTCCTAAAAGTTGACCAGATCCTATTGCGTAAAGCGAATTTTTTGTTTGATAATCGCTAAATGGGTCAAGCCAAGTGTCAAGCCTGCTCAAAGCGTAGTCGAATGCACCCGAGGCTACCACTATTATAATTCCGACTAGCACTATGCCAAATATTCCTATAAACCATCTAGCTCTAATTCCGCCCACAAACATGATTATGCCTGCCACTAGAAGTATGATTATAGTAGCAGATAGATGTCTTTCAAGCAAAACAAGTCCTGCGATGATTGCGGTAAACCCGAAACACGGCAAAACGCCTTTGCTAAATGTTTTTACTTTATCTCCGACTTTCGATATATGCTTTGCAAGCACCAATACCAATGCAAATTTTGCAAACTCAGACGGCTGAAAGCTCACAAATCCTAAGTTTATCCATCTGCTAGCAACGCCTTCACGAGGTGCGATTGGGGTACCTGCAAAAATAATTGTAATTAGCAAAAAGCCAACCGTCACACCAAAAATCAGTTTGCTCAAATTTCTTATTTGATGATAATCAACTATCGACACCGCAAACATTATACCAAGACCCATTACGGCGAAAACCGCCTGATCTCTTATAAAGCTATAGCTATCTCCATAGACATATCCTGTGGGATAACTTGCAGAAAACAGCATAATAAGCCCTATGCTCAAAAGAATTAATACCAAAGTAAAAAGTGGCATATCAAGCCCTTTTCTTCCTACGTTAAACACATTTTTCAAGCTAAACTTTTTCTTTTGTGCTCTCTTTTTCCTAGGACTTGCCACACCTGCACTTGCTCCACCTGCAAACTGCACATTTTGCATTTTGTCAACTTTTTTTCTCTTATAATTTTTCTCTCTATTAATGCCTTCCACGCAGTTTTTCCTCCGCTTCCATAAAATATAATGTAAGTATTGCCATAAAATTCTAAATTAGCCGTAAATTGTGCTTAAAATTGCAACTGCAGCGCCTAGTATTGTTATAATCGAAAACACTACGCAAATTTTCACTTCGCTCCAACCAGACATCTCAAAATGATGGTGAATTGGCGCCATTTTAAATAATCTTTTTCCTTTTGTAAGTTTAAAGTACACTACTTGTAGTACAACTGATACAATTTCAAGTATATAAATTATTCCCAAAGGTAATAGTAAAATTGGTCTTTCTATTCCAAAACTTAATGCGCACACCAATCCGCCTAAAAACAGGGAACCTGTGTCTCCCATAAAGATTTTTGCAGGATTAAAGTTCCAAAGCATAAATCCTATGCAAGCTCCCGCTGAAGCCGCCGCAAACACAGCTATTCCTTGATAGTAAAGCATGAATGAGCATATCATAAGTGCCACGCAAACAAAGCAAGTAACACTGCTGTTTAAGCCGTCCACGCCGTCTGTAAAGTTAACTGCATTTACAATTCCCACAATTAAAAGTGCTGATAAAACATAGTAGACATATCCTAAGTCAATCAAGCCTACAAAGGGTATATAAGTGTCGGTTCCCGCACCAGCAATTGCCTCAGAGGCAAGGTAACCTCCTGCGATTAAAAACTGTAAAAGTAATTTTTGTTTTTCTGTTAGTCCTAAATTTCTTTTCTTTACTATGCTGATGAAATCATCAAAAAATCCGATTACACCAAACGCCACTGCCATAAGCAGTCCTGAAAATATTCTCGTAACACTTAAAAATGTTTCTCCACCCGATACAGACAGGTGTAAGGGAACACAAATCATCACTGCTACCACTATGCCGATTATAAACATTAATCCACCCATAGTAGGAGTTCCTTGTTTTTTCTGATGCCAAGAGGGGCCTACCTCTCTTATTGTTTGACCAAATTTTAGTTTGTGCAAAAATGGTATCATAAAAATCCCTAGCACTGCGGTTATTCCAAAACCTAAAATTGCCGCAAGCACTATATATATACTATTGTTCATTTATTTTCCCTTTCCTCTACAGCCCTAAAGCTTTTAATCTGCCGCATTTTGATCTAAAAATGTTATTGTAATTACCGTTCCAGGCTCTACCAAACTTCCTGCTGGAATGTCTTGATTTCCTGCTAGTAGCGTGCCCGAAGTCGCCGCACCTGAGTACATCATTTGAAGTCCTAGAGATGCAATTTCTTCGTTACAAGCCGAAACTGTCATGCCTGTAAAGTCAGGCACCTCTACCATATTTTCTCCTGCATGGTCTGCCTCGGTGTAAAGTATTACTTGACCATCTGACTGAACCAGTGTTCCTGCCGATGGAGTTTGTGCCACTATAGTCATTGTGTCTGAATCATCGCCGTATACTTCAAAGCTTAAACCTTTTTCCTCGACAATTTCTTTAGCTTCTTCTAAAGTTTTTCCAAGCACATCTGGAACACTTACCTGTGAAACTCCTGAGCCGTCGTCTCCGCTTAAATCCATTTCAACTCCCAAATATGGAAGTATTTCTTTCATCATAAGTGAGAAAGTTGGAGCCGCTTGAAGTGATGAAGACGCCTTGCCCTCTGTTGGTTCATCAAAATATACTAAACATGCATATTGTGGGTCGTCTGCCGGAGCAAATCCACAGTACGATACTATATAACCTTTTGGTTCATCTGGGTCTCTTGCCCATTCGTCGATTTTTTCTGAAGTTCCTGTTTTACCTGCTATTTTATATCCAGGTACATTACCGTTTTTTGCAGAGCCTATAGTTGCGGTTTCGTACATAATATCTGCCATTTCAGTCGCGACTTCTGTAGATATAACCTGTCTTTTATAGCTGGTGTCTGCCTGCTGTACTATATTTCCATCGCTGTCTAAAACTCTGTCCACCACATGAGGTTGCACTAGGTATCCACCGTTTGCAACCGCGGCTGTCGCCGTAATCATTTGTATCGGTGTAATACCAAAGTTTTGTCCAAATGCATAAACCGCAAGGTCAGTTGCGTCCATTTCGTCACCTGTTCTGTGAACACCTGTGGCTTCACCCGGTAAGTCTATGCCAGTTTTTTCTGTAAATCCAAATGCTTGAAAATACTCATAAAACATGTCTATGCCAAGTCTTTCTGCCATTTGCATCATAAACGGGTTGCAAGAGTTTGATACACCCTCTCTAACAGTTTGAACTCCGTGCCCATATACATACCAGCAAGAAATATTGCTTCCGCCACTTACTGGAGTATGTGAACCAGTACATTCAAAAGTAGTGTCTAGCGTTATCGCACCGCTATCAAGCGCCATAGAGCTTGATACAGGTTTAAAAACAGAACCGGGATAATATGTATCACTTACCGCTTTGTTTCTCCATTGTTCTTGCTGTGCTGCATAAATTGCCGCAGATTGTTCCTCGTCTGGAAGCTCGTTTATCTCTGCAATAACAGCTTCATCCGTTATTTCATATGGATCGTTTAAGTCATAGTCACTACCTGTTGCAAGCGCAATAATTGCACCGGTGTTTACATCCATTACTACAGCCGTCGCGCCTTCTTCAACTTTGTACTGCTCTATTCCCTCTTGTAGGTGTTTTTCGACTATACTTTGCACTGTTTCATCTATGGTCAAAACCAAGTCATGACCTGCTTCTGCCTCGATAAGTTGGTCGTATTGTACGGGCATGTCAAGCCCTATAGCATTTTTAAAACTCACCATTTGACCTGTTGTGCCACTTAATAAATCATTATACTGATATTCAAGACCCTCAAGTCCTATGTTGTCGCTTCCTGTAAAGCCAATTACAACAGATGCAGTAGAACCATATGGATAATATCTTTTGTAATTGTCTTCAAGTGTTACGCCTGTCTCTATTTCATTTTCACTTAAAAAAGTCAGAATTGTATCTCTCGTGTCAACTTCAATTCTACTTGCTATTTTTTCATAATTGCTCACGCGGTCAAGACGCTCTCTTATATATTCGTACTCAAGCCCTAAAATACTTGCAAGCCCCGAAGCGGTTATATCTTTTTTTGCCGTATCGCTTCCAAACTGATTTGGATCTAATACAACGTCCCAAACACTTGCACTTTGCGCAAGTATTTTATCTCCTGTTGTATCATAAATTGTTCCACGCATTGCAGAAAGCTCTGTCGATCTTAAACTTTGTTCTAAAGTTAAAGTCTTAAGCTCTTCGCCCATTACAAGCTGCCACTTGACAAGTGCCGATATAGCGTAAATAAACATTAAAATAACAACTAAAAAAACTATTAACGCCTTTTTGTTAGCCATGCTTCTCTTATTTTTTCCCATAAAATTCTCCTATTTCCATCAAATGCACAAAATAGTCTATACTTTTTAGTATGGGGAACAGCACAAGACTGTCCCCCATAATTTAATTACTATTGCAGTTTTATTCGCAAAACCGTTATATTATGACAGCCAATTAGATATAAAGTCTATAATTTCCTCAAAAATATTCTTTGACGGCTCTATTAATACTTCACCCTTGTCTTCTTTTGCGAAGTTAACATAGGTGATTTGGTTGCTGTTTACTTTTTCCATTCCAAGACTTTCAGTTACAAACGCCTCAAGCTGTGCTACGTCTGTATGGTTGTTAATTTCCATTTCGTATTGAACTTCTATGCCTTTTAACTCGTTATACACTTGAGTTTGCTCTCCGATATTTGCACTTAGCTCAGCAAGTTGAACTTGCCCGTTTATAACAACTGCCGCTAAAATGAATAATCCGGCACCAGTAACAAGCCTTGTAATTCTTTTCGACAAATCAATCTTGCTAAGACGTGAAAGAAATTGTTGAAACGGTGTTAGGGTTACAACTTTACCT
The DNA here is from genome assembly GCA_964370115.1 of uncultured Eubacteriales bacterium. Classification (GTDB taxonomy): domain Bacteria; phylum Bacillota; class Clostridia; order Oscillospirales; family Acutalibacteraceae; genus SIG603. The sequence goes on along the minus strand of CAYJIA010000016.1, from coordinate 10,310 downwards.
TTACCTTTACCTTTTTTTCCTTCTTCCTGCCTTCTTGGTCTTTGAGCAGGCGCTGACATATTTCTTGCTGCGTTGCCATCATAAATATCATGCGAAACTCTTCTTCTTCTTTGTGGTGCTGCCATGCTCTCAACCTTTCTTTTATATAATTTAATTTACAATTTTTCAAGTACACGAAGCCTTGCACTTCTTGCCCTTGGATTTTCGTCTATCTCTTCTTGTGTGGGAAGTATGCCTCTTTTGTAAAGCACTTTAGCTTTAGCCTTGCCTGCGCATATGCAAATCGGAAATTCTTTTGGGCAAGTACAAGAAATGCACCACTCGTTCATTTGCTTTTTAACTATTCTGTCTTCAAGAGAGTGAAAGCTTATCACACATAACCTTCCACCAGGTTTAAGTAAATTAAATGCCGCCCTTAAACCCTCTCTTAGGTTACCAAGCTCGTCGTTTACTTCTATCCTTAAGGCTTGAAATGTTTTACGCGCGGGATGTCCACCTTCACGCCTTACAGCTGCTGGAACTGCCCATTTTATAATCTCAGCAAGTTCCACCGTTGTTTCAATCTCTTTTTCTTCTCTATATTTTACTATTGCCTTTGAAATTGGCACGGCAAATTTTTCTTCGCCGTACATACTGATGATTTTCGCAAGCTCTTTCCAGTCTTTATTGTTAACCAAATCTTTAGCTGAGACTCCGCTTTTACTCATTCGCATGTCAAGCTCTGCCTCACTGTGGTATGAAAAACCTCGGTCTGCCGTGTCGAGTTGAAACGACGAAACACCGATATCAAGCAAGACACCGTCCACTTCTGTAAAGCCGTTGTTCTTTACAAGCTCTTCCATTTGCGAGAAATTTCCCGTTTCGATTATCGACAAATCGTTTTCTGCAAATTTAGCTTTTAGAACTTTTATGGCATCTGGGTCTTGATCTATAGAAATAAGCCTACCGCTTTTTAAATTACTAAGTATTGCACCAGAGTGACCTCCGCCACCTGCGGTGCCGTCTACATATATTCCATTTTCTTTAATGTTAAGCTCACGGATGCTCTCGTCAAAAAGCACCGAAACATGGTTAAATTCCATATTCACTCACTCTCTATAGGATTAAAATCTTATATCTCCTATAGCCTCTTCTATCATTTCAGGTGTAATTTCGCTGATGCATTCGTTCCATTTGCCTGCATCCCAAATTTCAGCCCTTGTTCCTATACCTGCTATAACTACTTCCTTATTTAAACTTGCATGAGCTCTAAGGCTTTGAGGAATTAGTATTCTTCCCTGTTTATCTATCTCAACCTCGATACTGCTTCCCATAAATACTCTTAACATAGTTCCAGCATGTTTTGATGGCAAGTTTGAAATTGACTCTTCCATTTCTGCTTGCTTTTCACGTGATTGCATGTAAATGTAACCACCTTTACCTTTACAAATAAAAAAAGTGTCGCCAAGTTCTTCTCTGAACTTTACAGGCACTGTCACACGGCCTTTTGGGTCCATATTATATTGATGTTCGCCGTATAACATAAGCTTTCTCCCTTTCGTAAAGTTTTTTTGCTTTATAAAGCTTTTTATATTACCTTGCATTTAGTTGCACTTTATTGCACTTTTTGCCACTCATCTATTAAGATTATAAATGAATATTTGAATTTTTGCAAGGAAAATTTCTTGAATTCTTATATTTGTAAAGTATATTGTGTGCATAAAAAAAACACCACAATATATGGTGTGGTGTAAAGTGGGGATATTTAGTTAAAATACAAAAGTTGAAACTTATCCGTTTTTTCAATGAATGGCTAAGCTTTCCAGTATAAAAACGAGTGGAAAATCCCACCCGTCAGACTGCCAATAACCCCCTGTGGAAAAAATATTATACAAAATGGATGATATAAGGAAACTTTTTCTATCGCAAAAAGCTTCCTCTTTGCCAATAAATTGGCAAATTCACCTTCAAAAAAGCTCTTCTTAGGACAGGATTGCGTTTTCTGCGGAAAACGCCTTAGGGCTCAGCCCTAAGCACCCGAAATTTTTTGAAAAAAATTTAGTAAAACTTTTTATATGCGTCATTATAGCGAAACACTATATCATTTTTAACGCACTGAACGGGTGGAAAATCCCACCCGTTTTTACATCTCTTATAAATTATTGTGTCGCCATAAATTTTTGTCTTGCTCGTCTTACCTCATCAAGATTAGATGCAAGCGAGTCGTCGACGTCTTTCATTATACCCTCGACAAAATTTCTTGTCGCTTGGCGCATGTTTGCACATTCTGCATCGGCTTGAGAAAGCATGCCCTCTGCTCTTGCTTGAGCTTGGCGCATAATTTCTTGTTTCTCTATCATTTCATTTGCAGTGACTTCGGCAGATCTCATTACAGCTTCTGCTTCTTTTTGCGCGCCTGAAATAATTTGGTCTCGATCCATTAAGATAACTTTAGCTTTTCTCATTTCGTCGGGTAGTGCATCTTTGATTTCTTCCAAAATTTGTCTTGCCTCTGATGCGTCGACAAAAGATTTACCGCCTGAAAGTGGCATTACCCAGCTTTTGTCAAACAAATCAAATAATTCGTCCAATAAATCCTGAATGTTTGCATTTTCGTTTTCCATTATTTTTCCTCCTTAGTATGCATTATTTCTTAACGCATAGCCTTTCTTGTATTTCTTCCAAAATTTCCTGTGGAACAAATCCCGATATATCGCCCGAAAAACCAGCCACTTGCTTTACCATGCTCGAACTTAAAAACATAAATTCAGAACTAGTTGCAAGAAACATAGTCTCAAGCTCGGGGTTTAACTTTTTATTTGTCAGTGCCATTTGAAACTCATAGTCAAAGTCGGTCATCGCACGAAGACCCTTGACTATAGCGGTCGCGCCAACTTCTTTTGCAAAATCTGCTAAAAGTCCGTCAACCGGCACAATTTCAACATTCAATCCCTTTGTTACCTTACTTAGCAGGGCTATTCTTTCCTCTGTGCTAAAACTTGCTTTTTTGCTGGGGTTTCGAGGAAGAGCAATTATAACTTTTTCAAAAATCTTGCACGCCCTTGTCACAATGTCAAGGTGTCCCAGTGTTACCGGATCAAAACTTCCCGGACATACCGCTGTTGCCATAATGCATTCCTCCTGTTAAATAATTAAGTAAAGTCCTTATGCCTGTACACACTCAAAGCTATTTTGCCGTATTTATGTGTTTTAACTTTTACAAAATTCTCGCACTGCGAGGGTAAACTCTCTCCATATGAATGCTCACACACTATCACTCCGCCCTCGTTGGTTTTACTTGCAACCAAAGGCAGTGCTTCTTCTATAATCCCCTTTAGGTAAGGTGGGTCTAAAAAGCAAACATCAAATTTGTCGTTTGTGTTTTTAATATACATAAGCGCATCTACATCTAAAAGTTTAATTTTATCTTCCAAAGATGTATTTGCAATATTTTCAGCTATAACTTTTGCCGCCTTTGCATTTTGTTCAATCATTATGACAAAATCTGCACCTCTGCTTGCGGCTTCAAGTCCAATTTGTCCAGAGCCTGAGAACATGTCTAAAAAATTTCTGCCTTCAATTTGAAACTGCAGAATATTAAAAAGTGATTCTTTTACCCTGTCTGATGTTGGTCTTACGTCCAAGCCATCTGGGCTTATTAGTCTTTTTCCTCTATTTGTTCCTGAAATAATCCGCATACTCACCAAGCCTGTCAAAATAAATTTTTGCGCTATTATTATTACACTAAATCACAGTTATGTCAACCATTAATCCAAAATTTCATAAAAAATCAATATAATTTCACGAATTTTCTATCATTTTCGACCTTAAATTTGCTATTTTTTTCGATTGAAACAGTTAAAAACTTTCTCTGCACTGCTTTTGTCCATGCCCTTTACTATGGCTAATTCTTCTTTTTCGGCATGAGCAATCGCCTTAATTGTTTTAAAATGCGTTAGTAAAGCCTTTGCCCTTTTCTCTCCAATTCCATCAATTTGCGTAAGTGTGGAAGAAAAAGTAGATTTCTCTCTCCTTTTATGATGAAATCCTATGGCAAACCTATGCACTTCGTCCTGAATTGATGAGACAAGCGTAAATGCTTTACGGCTAGAGTTAATCGCAATTTCCCCACCGTTTTTTGCAATAGCACGGGTTTTGTGCTTATCGTCTTTTACCATGCCAAAAATCGGAACATCATATCCTAACTTTTTCATAAGCTCACTGATAACCGAGACATGTCCTTTACCGCCGTCTAGTAAAATCAAATCGGGAAGTCGGCCAAATCCCTTACCACAATTTTTATTTCTCTCATACTCGCCAAAACGCCTCTCGATAACCTCTTTCATAGAGCCGTAATCGTCTTGGCCTATAATTGTTTTTATTGTGAACTTTCTATACGCAGATTTTAGTGGCCTTGCATCTTCAAAAACCACCATAGCCCCCACGTTTTCTTCGCCTGCTGTGTTTGAGATATCGTACGCCTCTATATAGGACGGCGGTGTAGAAAATCCCAAAAGTCTTCCCAGCTCGTCAAGTGCCGACAGCTCTTTTCCACTTCTAAATTGACCTTGCGCAAGTTTTTCTGCCGCGTTTGCCATACACATTTTTACAAGTTTTAACTTGTCACCTTTTTGTGGTACTGTTATGCTAACTTTTCGACCCGCTTTTTCGGAAATCATCTGCTCCAAAAGCTCTACATCTTCTACGCTCTCGTCGACAAAAATAAAAGGTGGCAAGTTCTCTGTCCTGTCATAGTACTGCCTTATAAAATCCGTTCTTAGCTCATTTGCATTTTCGCAGTCCTTAAACACAAAGTCTTTTCTGTCGCAAAGCCTGCTGTTTTCAAATACCAAAACTGTCACTACCGCTTTTTGCTTATTCTGCGCGACTGCAATTATGTCTTGTCTTGGAGTGTTAGACATGATTACTTTTTGCTTTTCACTCATTTTCTTTATTGCGCTTATCCTGTCACGTATTTTAGCAGCACGCTCAAACTCTAAGTTCTCTGCCGACTCTTCCATTTTTTTTGTAAGGTTTTGCACACAAGACGCACTACCACCTTTTATAAACTCGGTAGCCTCTAATATAAGTTCGTTATAGTCTTTTTCCTTTATTTTCCCAGTACATGGTGCCATGCACTGATTTATATAGAAATTAAGGCAAGGTCTGCCTTTTCTAAAATCTTGCGGAAAATTCTTATTGCAAGCTGGAAGTTTAAAAATCTTTTTTGCCTCGTCCACAATTTCCTTTGTAACCCAAATACTAAGGTAGGGTCCAAGGTACTTTGCACCATCTTTTTCAACATTTGTCACCTGAGAAATTTTCGACCAAGGTGGTTTTGTGATTTTTATATAACTATAGCCTTTATCGTCCTTCAGCAAAATATTATATTTTGGTTGATACTGCTTTATAAGGCTATTTTCAAGCACTAGCGCCTCAAACTCGCTGTCGGTTACCATGTAGTCAAAATCATCAACATTTGACACCATACTTTTGACTTTTTCTTCGTGGTTTCTGTCCGAGCCAAAGTACTGGCTGACCCTGTTTTTAAGCGCCTTTGCCTTGCCGACATATATTATTTTTTTCTTTGCATTTTTCATTAGATATACGCCTGGCTCAAGCGGCAGAGCCATTGCCTTTTCACGAAGCAATCTAAGCTTTGGGTTTATTTTTATCAAAAATTTCTCCTCCTTTTTGCAAGCTATAACTATGTTTAAAATAATACTTTTTTATAATAAAAAAACACCGTGACATCGGTCACGGTGTTTAAACTGTCCTGTAAATTTTATTCCGCAAAACCGGATTCTACAAGCTCTACTAAGCCTTCAACAGCTTCTTTTTCGTCCATACCATCAGCGATAATTCTAATACCTGTACCGCCTACAATACCAAGTGATAATACTCCCAAAAGACTTTTAGCATTAACTCTTCTCTCTTCTTTTTCAACCCAAATTGATGCTTTGAACTCATTTGCCTTTTGTATGAAAAAAGTTGCTGGACGTGCGTGTAATCCTACTTGATTTTGAACCATTACTTCCTTATCGAACATGCGATTCACTCTCCTAAATTCAAGAAATTGTAATTATTTTTGTTGGGACATTTTCCTCAACAACATTTATTAATTATACTGATAAATTCATAAAAAGTCAATGATTTTACAGCAATTTTGTTGTTATACCGACAAAATATGTCATTTTATATTTCCTATTTGTAGGTAATGACAAAATTATTTATTTTTGTTGCTTTAAGCGAAAAATAACAATCTCTGATATAAATATATATTTTCTTATTTGAAAAAATATTCGTGTTTTCTTTACTTACTTTCAATCTTGCTTGTCTTTTAACAGGTCTGGCCTTAAAAGATTTGTAGCTTCAATTGATTTTTGTTTCTTCCAATTTTCTATGTCCTTGTGATTACCCGACAATAATACCTTTGGAACTTCTCTCCCTCTAAACACTACGGGTCTTGTGTACTGAGGATGCTCTAAGAGTCCGTCGAAGTGACTTTCTTCCGAAAAACAAATATCGTCTGAAAGCACACCGGGTTTCATTCTTGTCACAGCGTCAATTAATATTGCCGCAGGCAGCTCTCCACCTGTAAGCACATAATCACCGCAAGAAATTTCCTCGTCTACATACTCATCAATAATTCTTTGGTCAACGCCTTCATAATGTCCGCAAAGTATAATCAAATTATTGTGATTTGTTAGAGTTTTAACTTTTTCTTGATTTAACACCTTACCTTTTGGGGACATATAAATTATATGGGGTCTTGTGTTTAAATGTTCAAACAATGTCTCAAAGCAATTTGCTATGGGCTCAGGCTTTAAAAGCATACCCTTGCCACCGCCAAATGGCGTATCGTCCACTGTTTTATGTTTGTTTTGGGCATAGTCTCGAAGCTGATGAAAACAAATCTGCACATAACCGTTTTTTCTGCCCCTGGCCACTATGCTTTCGTCCAAGGCCGATTTGCAGGTTTTTGGAAATAGCGTCACAACATCAATCCGCATCGCTAAGTCCTCCGCCGTCAAAAATACCTTCAATTGGCATAACTTCCATTCTTCTGTTTTCTATATCCGTACTCTTTATCATATGGTCTACCGCTGGGAAAAGATACTCTTTATTGTCTTTTACTATCTTGTACACGTTGTTGGCACCGGTTTGAAAAACTTCTTCTACCGCACCATAGTATTGCCCGTCTTTGGCATCATATACCAAAATTCCAATTAAATCTGCTATAAAATATTTATCCTTAGGCAATTTTATATCATCTCGATTAATAAACACTGTTTTTCCTCTATAGCGGTCTGCGGTAGTTACATCAAAAATATTGTCCAGTGTAATCAGCAATAAATTTTTGTGTACTCTACTGCTTTTCAATTTGGCATCAACTTTACCGTCCTCAAAATACAGTTTACCTATCTTCTTAATGACAAGTGGCGAGTCTGTCCAACATTCAAGTTTTAACTCTCCTTTCACGCCATGCGTTCCCACAATTTTTCCGGCTTCTAAAAACTGTTTAACCATTTTTCACACATTTCCTTCCACACTTATTTTAGCATAATATTTCAACATTTTAACAATCTTTTTGGCATTATTTACATGCCCAAAAAGTCAAATGTAATTATCTTAAACAAAATTTAGCTATATTGTAGCCTTTTAATCTTTTAAAGTATGATTAAAAATAAAAGCTAGCAATTTTCACAAACAAAAATTCGATGGTTTACATAACTACACAAAGCATTCATTAAATAAATTTCAAATTTTGTTTACTTTGTCAGGCTAAAAAACCTTATTTCCTCAAATTTTTGAATTAAAAAATAAATTTTTAAAAAATTAAAAAGCGAAAGATTTTCAGCTTTTTTGAAGCCTTTACTCTCGCTTTTAACTTAAGTTATCAGTCGATTTCAACCGCAACTTTAATATTTTCTCTTGTTGCGCCTGCGCGCATTACAGTTCTTATAGCTTTTGCTATACGGCCTTGTTTACCGATAACTCTTCCCATGTCAGATTCTGCTACATGTAGATGGTATACTATTATACCCGCCTCATTCACTTCATCCTCAGTCACGCTTACTTCATCAGGTTTTTCAACTAAACCCTTAGCTATAACTTTTAAAAGTTCACTCATCATTTTGAATATCCTTTCTTAAAAAAACATTCTTAAATAACGCCGTGTTTTTTAAATAGCGATTTTACTGTGTCTGTTGGTTGTGCGCCTTTTGCAATCCACTCTCTTGCTTTTTCAGGATCAACTTTCACAACGCTTGGCTCTTCCATAGGATTGTAATATCCTATTTCCTCGATGCACATACCATCTCTTGGGTTTCTTGAATCTGCTACAACTATACGGTAGAAAGGAGCTTTTTTAGCGCCCATTCTGCGAAGTCTGATTTTAACCATAATGTTACCTCCAAAATTTTATAATAAATTAATTTATATATTAACCAAAAGTTTCCCTTGGCAATACTACATATCAAAGGGAAGATTCCCCATGTTAAACGGAACTTTTCTTTTACCTTTTTTACCGGTAAATTGTTTCATCATTTTTTGCATTTGTCTAAACTGGTTTAAAAGTCTGTTTACATCTTCGACTTTCATTCCACTACCACTTGCAATTCTTCTTTTTCTTTTTGCATCTATCAAATCAGGTTTTGATCTTTCCTGTGGTGTCATTGACAAGATTATGGCAGCCGTTCTGTCCATAACTCTGTCGTCTATATTCATGTCATCTACATTTTTAACGCCCGGAAGTTTTGATAAAATTCCTTTAAGTGGGCCCATTTTTTTAATTTGTTGGAATTGATTTAGCATGTCGTTTAAGTCCATTTTATTGCTCATCATCTTGTCAGCAGCTTTTTGTGCTTCTTTTTCATCAAGCTTAAACTGAGCCTCTTCGATAAGCGTCAAAACGTCGCCCATGCCAAGTATTCTGTTTGCCATTCTATCTGGGTGGAAGGCTTCTAAATCTCCGATTTTCTCACCTGTACCAGAAAATTTAATCGGTTTACCTGTAACAGCTCTAATAGATAAAGCCGCACCGCCTCTTGTGTCACCGTCAAGTTTTGTCAAAATTACGCCTGTTACTTCAAGTTTTTCATCGAAAGTTTTAGCGACATTAACAGCTTCCTGTCCTGTCATTGAGTCTACAACAAGTAAGATATCCGTCGGATCAACTTCATCTTTTATCTGTTTTAGCTCATCCATCAAAACTTCATCAATTTGAAGTCGACCGGCTGTATCTATAATAACATAGTCATTACCAAAATCTTTTGCGTGCTTTATTGCCTCTCTTGCGGTTTTTACAGGACTTTGTGTTCCCGCTTCAAAAACCTTTGCCCCTGCTTGCTCACCTATGACCTGTAGCTGTTTGATAGCCGCCGGTCTGTATATATCACCTGCTACCAAAAGTGGCCTGTGTCCTTGAGATTTTAGCATGTAGGCAAGTTTTGCCGCATGTGTGGTTTTACCCGCACCTTGAAGACCGCACATCATTATAACCGCAGGCGGTTTACTGGGGGATACAAGCTTTTCTTGATTTCCACCCATCAAAGATGTAAGTTCTTCGTTTACTATTTTAACAACCATTTGGGCAGGTGTAAGACTTTCCATAACCTGTGAACCCACGGCTCTGTCTGTGACTGTTTTAGTAAAATCTTTTGCTACCTTATAGTTAACGTCGGCTTCCAATAGTGCAAGCCTTACTTCCCTCATGGCTTCTTTTACATCACTCTCAGAAAGTTTACCCTTGCCACGAAGTTTTTTAAATGCATTACCAAGTTTATCTGCTAGACCCTCAAATGCCATTATATAATACTCCATTCCGCCGCGTAATCGGCACAAAATCACTAGAACTTGTTACAATTATTTCTCTTCGTTTACAAGTTCTGATGCTGCTGAAATAATTTGAGCCACAGCATTTTCTATTTCTTCATTCTTGTTTTCGCCCATGTTTTCATTTATGTCGCCGATTTCAAGTGCACAATCGCAAATATAGGCTAATTTGTCGTGCATTACTTTAAATCTTTTTGCAAGACCAAGTCTTTCTTCCATATCGACTAAAAGTGCCTCAGAACGCTTTATAGCATCTCTTACGCCTTGACGTGTGATGTCACGCTCTTCTGCAATTTCTGATAAAGATAAATCGTCGTTATAATAATTTTCCACAACTTCACGTTGCTTATCTGTAAGCATGTCACCGTAAAAGTCAAGCAAAACTGTAATTTGTAAGTTCTTTGCCATGTTCTCTCCTCACTCTCTGTAAAGGTTTTTTCTTTACACTACTTTGAGATTATACTATATATAATTTGGTTTGTCAATATCTTTTT
>CAYJIA010000015.1:0-40365 GCA_964370115.1 uncultured Eubacteriales bacterium | reverse complement strand
TAAAAAGCGAGGCGTGAAAAAATTCACGCCTCGTTTTTTAATGTATTGGATTTCGCTTTCTGCGGAAAACGACTTGCGTGTCGAGGCTCTCGACCCGCAATTTTTCGAGAAAAACCCAGTAAAGCTTTTAATCGAAAAATCCGCAGGATTTTCGCATCAATTATTAATTATTAACTATTAATTATTAATTATCTACTATTTCACCGCCAAAATTCCTGCCCTTAGGCTTCTTTGCGAGTTTTCAATTAGGTCTAGCGCCTCTCCTGCGCCTCTTATTACCGCATTTTCCGGCTCTTCGTATAAATTAACTTTTAAATTCATTTTCTTTTCTATAAACATATCCATGCCATAAAGGTTTGCGCCACCCCCTATTAGATGTATTCCGTCTCTTGCTATGTCAGACAGAGCCTCTGGTGGCAAAACCTCTAGCACTGCCGTTATTTCGCTTATAAATTCAAGCATAGTTCCTACATACGCCTCAACTGTGTCATCTGATGTCACTAAAGCTTGGCTTGGCAGCCCTGTATAAATTCCCCTGCCTTTTACGTATTCTCTTTCAATTTGATGTTTAGGAAAAGCACAACCTATTTGAAGTTTTAGGTTCTCTGCACTCGGTTCTCCTATTTCAAGCTCGAATTTTTTTCTCACATATCTTATCATAGCTTCATCAAAATCCTTGCCGCCTACCTCTATTCTTTTGTTAAACAGTACGGCATTCCCTGCCATTACTGCGACTAAAGACGAAGATTTTCCTATGTTCACCATCATAGTTGCAACGGGTGAGCGCACATCTATTCCAATTCCAAGTGCACCTACAACGCCCTGTGGTATAAAATCAACTTTTCTAATACCTGCTTTTTCTATAACATCTCCTATGGCACGTTTTTCGACCTCTGTTATATCAAAAGGCACGGCTACCACCACATTTGGTAAAAAAACTTTGCCCGAGCCTATTTTTTTTATGTAACTTGAAACAGCAAATTCCGACGCCGTATAGCTTGCTATTACGCCGCCTACAAAAGGACTTTCTACAACTACGTCTCCCACGGTTCTGCCTCTCATTTGCATGGCATCTTTGCCAATTGCAAGCACTTCGCCCGTGGCTTTATTTATCGCCATGTCAGATGGCTCTGCAATTATTATCCCCTTGCCGTCCATAAATACTTTTATATTTGCGGTTCCTAAATCCATCGCTATGCTAGATGCCATATTAATTTTCTCCAATCTATTTAATGTGTGTTAGCCGAGGTCACTCCAACTACAAGTGTCGCTCCCGACTTGTACATAGTCTTCGCACATTCACAAAGTGTTGCGCCTGTTGTAATAATATCATCAACAATAAGGATTTTTTGTCCGCTTATGTCGATACTTACCTTATATGCATTTTTTATATTCTTATGCCTTTCATTTGCACCTAAAGTGTGCTGTGCATAGGTGTCGCGTATTTTATCAAGGACTTTCACAAGCGGTAGGTCTAGCATATGTGCTAAATCCTTTGCCAAAAGCTCTGCCTGATTATAACCCCTTTTTGCCATAGCCTTTTTAGTCATAGGGACATAGGTAATTGCATCAAAACCCTCTAAATGTTCTTTGCAGTTTTTATACATAAGTTTTGCAAGCTGTGTCGCATATGAAGTTTTGCCGTAAAACTTAAAGCGCTCTATATATTTTTTATAATAGTTTTCATAATACTCAGCCGAAAAGACCGTGAATATCCTTGACTTTTTACCTATTGGCAAGTTATATATCTTTACAATGTCTTCATGAAACTTTTTGGCACAAGCTTTACAGCAAAACTGTCCAGTAGGCAAGATTTCGCCACAAGTCGGGCATTTAGGGGGAAAGAATATTTGTTTTAAACTTAACAATTTATCATTCATAATTTTCTAAAAATTTCACAAGCCCTGTATATCTGAGCGTTTTTTTGTCATTGTTTACCATTTGATTTATACTTTCTCTTTGACCTATAAGTATCAAAATTTTCTTTGCCCTTGTTATTCCCGTGTAAAGTAAATTCCTATACTTTAGCTTAGGTGTTCCTTTATAGGTCGGTATGATTACCGCGTTGAACTCGTTTCCTTGGCTTTTGTGTATAGTGACGGCATAGGATAGTTCTAAATCGAAAAAGGCTTTTTCAAATTCATATACTGCCTCTTTGTCGTCTATTTTCACCCTTATTATGCCCGAGGGCTTGTCCACTTCTGTAATGACGCCCATGTCACCATTAAAGACGCCTTCGCCCGAGCTTCCGTCCTCTTTATACCAAACTAGGTTATAGTCGTTTTTAACCTGCATAACCTTGTCGCCCTCTCGAAATATAACACCACTTATATTAACCTGTTTTTTTTGAGGGTCTTCGGGATTTACTCTCTCCCTTATTATCTTGTTAAGATTTTCTGTGCCTACCACACCTTTTCTACCAGGACATAAAATTTGTATGTCCTCTATGGGTGTGTAGCCATAAGACTTTGGAAGCCTCGTGTCGTAAAGGTCTAAAATTGTATTTATAATTTTTTCGTCTTCGTTTGACTGAAGATAAAAAAAGTCGCTATCTGTTTTATTTAGTATCGGCAGTTCGCCTTTTACTATCTTATGCGCATTTGTTACTATCAGACTCTGTCCCGATTGCCTAAAAATTTCTGTGAGCGCTATTGTCGGTATTTTTTTAGAGGCTATTAAATCGCCCAAAATATTTCCCGCACCCACACTTGGAAGCTGGTCTGAGTCCCCTACTAGTATAAGCCTGCATCCTAAAGGCAAAGCCCTTAGTACGCCATCCATTACATAGCTGTCGACCATTGATAACTCGTCTAAAATCACCGCATCACATTCAAGGGGATTTCCCTCGTTCTTAATAAATATGGGATTGTCGTTTTCATCCCAGTCGACCTGCAACATCCTGTGTATTGTTTTTGCCTCTTCGCCTGTCACTTCGCTCATTCTTTTTGCAGCTCTTCCAGTAGGCGCTCCTAAAAAAACTCTCTCGCCACTCATTTTAAGTATTTTAATTATCGCATTAAGCGTCGTGGTTTTTCCTGTTCCGGGGCCACCTGTAAGTATCAAAAGTCCTTTGTCAAGTGCTGCCCTTATTGCATCCTTTTGCTTTTCTTCATACTCAACACCGCTTATTTTTTGTATTTGATCTATCTCGTACTCTATTCCAACTATTGCTCTTGGTGGATATCTTAGCATCATATTAATTCTGTCGGCTATATAGGTTTCACAGTTATAAAATCTGGGTAAAAATATTAGCTGACAGTCCTCAAGAAGCAGACAGAATAAGTCTCCGCTTTCGCACATTAGGCTTATCATGTCTCTTATGAACTCGGTCTTTGACTCAAGCATTTTACAAGAGGTTTGAATTAATTTCTCCATGGGCAAACAGCTGTGTCCGTTATTTGCATTATGTTTTAATATGTATATTATCCCCGCCATAACTCTGCCCTTATCATCACTCGGTTTTTCAAGTGAATAGGCTATGTCATCGGCAATCGAAAAATCAATTCCAACATATTCCTGACACAGTATGTATGGATTTTCTTTTATCATCTCTATCGCGTTAGAGCCGTAAATTTTCCATACTCTTACAGCCTCTTCGGGCTTTATCCCGTATGCACCAAGGTACTGCATGAGCTCTCTGATGCTATAGAGTTTATTAAATTCTTCTGAAATTTGCAACGCCTTGTTTTTTGAAATTCCTTTAATTTGTGCAAGCCTCTCGGGCTCACTTTCTATTACCTTTATGGTGTCTTCACCAAAGGTGTCTACTATCTTTGTAGCCATAGCAGGGCCTATGCCCTTTATAACTCCACCAGACAGGTATTTTAAGACTGCGGATATAGTCTTTGGCCTCACTCTTTCAAATGTACTCGCCTTAAACTGTGTTCCGAAAGTGCTGTGATTGGTCCACTCGCCCACAACTTTTATTTCTTCGCCCATGCTAAGATACGGAAAGGTGCCCACCACTGTGTAAAGCTCTTGGCCGTCGTTTATCTCAAACACGGTGTACTGGTTATTTTCATTTTGATATACTATGCGCTCTACCGTGCCGTCAAGTTCGTATACTTCAGCCATTTTGCCCCTCCTTTTTTATCCTTAGTCTTATTATTATAATATATTTTTCACTTTGATAAAAGCTTTATTTGAGGATATTTCAAAATTATTTTATCAATTATCTCTTTTACTTCCTTATTTTCTTCATCACGAATTAAAATAAGGTGGATAGTCTGAGAAATCTCCATCCACCTTATCCTTGATATTACTGCTCTTAATGTATTTTCGGCTGTTTCTGGATTATCAAGCATCACCGTGATATACACGGGGTCTTTGACATCACTTTGCGCCCAAAAAATCACTTTTCTAAAAAGTTCCACGACGCCTATTGCAGAAAAAACCGACAATACTACAAAAAATATCGTATCCATATTAACACCCACAGCCTTTCACCATTAGACTTTAGTCCTTAGTCTATAATATGCAGGTATCAATTTTTTGTTATTTTACAGCCTCTTTTAGAGCGTCAACTCTGTCTGTTTTCTCCCAAGCAACACCTAGCTCTTCACGACCCATGTGTCCGTAAGCCGCTAGAGGTCTGTATATTGGATTTTTCAGTCCTAAGTTTTTGATAATTGCCGCAGGGCGTAAGTCAAACACTTTCTCTACTGCCTTTGTCAGAACCTCGTTTGAGTACTGGCTTGTTCCAAAAGTATCTATCATGATAGACACAGGATGTGCAACACCTATTGCATATGCAAGTTGAACTTCGCATTTTTTCGAAAGTCCAGCAGCGACTATGTTTTTAGCAACATGTCTAGCCGCGTATGCCGCAGAACGATCAACTTTTGTGGGGTCTTTTCCTGAGAATGCACCGCCGCCATGTCTTCCATATCCACCATAAGTATCTACAATAATTTTTCTGCCTGTAAGTCCGCTATCGCCAACAGGACCGCCAATTACAAATCTACCTGTAGGATTTACATAGATTTTTGTATTTTCGTCCATAAGCTCTTTTGGAACTATTGCATCTATTACATACTCTTTAATGTCTTTTCTAATTTGCTCTATTGTAACGTCTTCTCCGTGTTGAGTAGACACAACAACTGCGTCAATTCTTTTAACTTTGTCACCGTCGTACTCTACTGTAACTTGAGTTTTACCATCAGGTCTTAGGTAGTTTAACACCTTGTCTTTTCTAACTTTTGTAAGCTGCTTTGAAAGTTTATGCGCCATAGAAATAGCCATAGGCATATACTCAGGAGTTTCGTCACAAGCATAGCCGAACATCATGCCTTGGTCGCCAGCACCTATGAAATCATTTTCGTCATTTGCATTGTTTGTTTGCACTTCATAAGATTTGTTAACGCCCATTGCAATATCGGGTGACTGCATATCGATTGAAGTCATAACTGCACACACATTGCCATCAAAACCAAAGTCGTGGTTATCGTATCCAATATCGTTTACAACTTCACGCACTATTGAGCTTATGTCCACATAGCAAGATGTAGAAATCTCGCCCATTACGTGAACTACGCCTGTAGTAGTTGTTACCTCACAAGCAACGTGAGCCTCAGGATCTTGTTTTAAAATTGCATCTAAAACTGCGTCTGAAATTTGGTCACAGATTTTATCGGGATGTCCCTCTGTAACTGATTCAGATGTGAATAAAAAATTGTTCATATATTTTTCCTCCGTTTAAAATAAGTTTTTACAATATAAATAGTCCCCGTCTTTTGACGAGGACTAAAATCCATCCTCATCTTTCGGTAAATACCGCAGGATTTAGCACCTTGATTAAATCAGGTTGCCGGGTTTCAACGGGCCTGTCCCTCCACCACTCTTGATAAGGTCATATTCGATTGTTATGATTTTATTATACCCAAGTTTTAAAAAAAGTCAAGACTTTTTTAAGTGATAAGTAATAGTTAATAATTAATAAGTGTGGAAAACCTTAAATTTAGGTGTAGGGGCGAACCTATGTGTTCGCCCGAAATTTATCACAAAACCCAAGGCAATCGCAGCGCCCTTGCCCTACGATGTAAATTCACATTTTCACTCTTAACTCTTCAAAACAGGCGCTAAAGGTTTATATATAAGCATTGTTATAACTGCGCTTATCATGCCTTTTATAAATGTAAATGGTAAATTAAATACCAGTAATGCTCTTAGTAAGTTTTCATTTGTCGGCTCAACTCCTATAAAGGGGTTTATAAGGTTATACATACCCAAAATCGCCTCTAGTGGTAAGAAGTTGTAATATATTGGATAGACGATAAAAAAGTTTGTAACGACGCTTAAAAGCGCCATAGAAATCGCTCCGACTAGAGAGCCTATAATTGCCAATTTAAAGTTTTTGCCTTTTTTAAATATTAAACCACAAGGAACAACCAGCGCACAGCCAAGTAAAAAGTTTGATAGTTCGCCTACCCCGCCTGTGGTAGTAAAAAACAAGTTTATTACATTTTTTACTAAAACAACAGTAACGCCACTTAAAGGCCCTAGGATAAATGAGGCTATAACTGCGGGAAGCTCTGACAAGTCAAGTTTGATAAATGACGGCATTAGCGGTACATTTATACTAAAGAACATTAGTACCGATGAAACGGCTGCAAGTATTGCTGTTATTGTTAATCTTTTTGTTTTTGTTATCATAGTTTTACACCTCTTATAATTTATATAGCCGAGCTCATATAAACCGAACCACGCCTAAAAACGCCCAAATTGCACCTCTAGCTGCGTTATCCTCTTTGCAATACGCCAGTATTACTTCATCGTCTGCCTTGCTATAGGCACAATTTGGACGTTTTTAGGTCTAAGGATTTTCTGGCAAATGGGTGGGTTTTATAGCAAGGAAAAGCCTTGCGGTAATGCTGTCGCCTTACAAAAGGCTTTGACGCAGATAGAAAACCTACCCATTTGTCAGAAAACGGGTTCGGATTATATTAGTTCGGCTGAGTGTAAAAGAAAAAATCGCTCCACAAATAAATGTGGAGCGATAAATATACAATTAGTAAATACCAATGCATAAATTTTCTTCTACCATCCGGACTATACCGTCGGCTTTGGAGTTTCACCAAATCAGCTGTGCTATTGCACAGGTCGCGGGCTATACCGCCGGTGGGGAATTACACCCCGCCCCGAAGAACTTATTTAATTTTAATCTATTCGATAAAATTAAGCGTTAACACCTGTAACAACGCCTGAACCTACTGTACGTCCGCCTTCACGGATAGCAAAACGAAGACCTTCTTCGATAGCTATTGGAGTGATAAGCTCAACGTCCATGTCAACGTTATCGCCAGGCATACACATTTCGATACCTTCTGGTAGTGTAACAACGCCTGTAACGTCTGTTGTTCTGAAGTAGAATTGTGGACGGTAGTTGTTAAAGAATGGAGTATGACGTCCACCCTCTTCTTTTGAAAGAACGTAAACTTGTCCTTTGAATTTTGTGTGTGGTTTGATTGAACCTGGTTTAGCTAGAACTTGGCCACGCTCGATATCAGTTCTTTGGATACCACGTAGTAGAGCACCGATGTTGTCGCCTGCTTCTGCATAATCAAGAAGTTTTCTGAACATTTCGATACCTGTGATAACTGTTTTTCTTGACTCATCAGCAAGACCAACAATTTCGATTTCCTCAGCAAGTTTAATTTGTCCTCTTTCAACTCTACCTGTAGCAACTGTACCACGACCTGTGATTGTGAATACGTCCTCAACTGGCATTAGGAAAGGAAGGTCAGATTTTCTTTCTGGTGTAGGAATGTAGCTGTCAACAGCGTCCATTAGTTTAACGATGCACTCGTACTCTGGAGCTGATGTATCTTCTGATTTTGACTCAAGAGCAACTAGACCTGAACCACGGATGATTGGTGTATCATCGCCTGGGAAGTCGTACTCATTAAGGATTTCAACGATTTCCATCTCAACTAGGTCAAGAAGTTCTTCGTCATCAACTTGGTCAGCTTTGTTCATGAAAACAACGATGTATGGAACACCAACTTGTCTTGATAGAAGGATATGCTCTCTTGTTTGAGGCATAGGTCCGTCAGAAGCTGAAACAACTAGGATAGCGCCGTCCATTTGAGCAGCACCTGTGATCATGTTTTTAACATAGTCAGCATGTCCTGGGCAGTCAACGTGAGCATAGTGACGTGTGTCTGTTTCGTACTCTACGTGAGCTGTATTGATTGTGATACCACGCTCTCTCTCTTCTGGAGCTTTGTCGATCATTGAATAATCTTCAAATTTTGCTTGACCTTTAAGAGCTAGAACTTTTGTGATAGCAGCAGTCAGAGTTGTTTTACCATGGTCAACGTGACCTATAGTACCGATATTAACATGGGGTTTATTTCTTTCAAATTTTGCCTTTGCCATTGGAATTGCCTCCTTTTATTATCTGAATTATTTTTTATAAAATTATTTTAACACAAAGTGTCAAAAATGCAAGTAAAATTTACTCACTAATTAGTCTTTTTTCGATCTAGCAGCAATAACTGCCTCTGAAACAGATTTAGGAATCTCTGCATAGTGTGCAGGCTCCATTGAGTATTGTCCTCTACCTTGTGTTTTTGAACGCATATCAGTAGCGTAACCAAACATTTCAGATAGTGGAACTTCACTGTTAATTTGTTGAGCACCAGTAACTGCGTCCATACCCAAAATCATACCACGACGAGAGTTAAGGTCGCCGATAACGTCGCCCATGTACTCATCAGGTACTATAACAATAACTTTCATGATAGGCTCCATCAAAACAGGATCTGCTTTTTTCATTGCATCTTTAAATGCCATAGAACCTGCGATTTTAAATGCCATCTCAGATGAGTCAACCTCATGGTATGATCCATCATATAAAGTAACTTTACAGTCAACAACGTTGTAACCTGCTAAGATACCAGAAAGCATTGCGCCTTGTATACCATTATCGATAGCTGGGATGTATTCTTTTGGAATAGAACCACCAACGATAGCGTTAACAAATTCGTAGCCTTTGCCTGGATTTGGCTCAAGACGGATTTTAACATGACCGAATTGACCTTTACCACCTGACTGACGAGCATATTTTGTGTCAGACTCAGAATTTCTTCTGATTGTTTCTTTGTAAGAAACTTGTGGTTTACCAACATTAGCTTCTACTTTGAATTCACGAAGTAGTCTATCAACGATGATTTCAAGGTGTAACTCACCCATACCAGCGATGATAGTTTGACCTGTTTCTTCATCTGTGTATGCTTTAAATGTAGGATCTTCCTCAGCAAGTTTTGCAAGGGCGATACCCATTTTCTCTTGGCCAGCTTTTGTTTTAGGCTCAATAGCAACACGGATAACAGGATCTGGGAATTCCATAGACTCAAGAATAATTGGGTGATTTTCGTCACAAAGTGTGTCACCTGTTGTTGTGTTTTTCAAACCAACAGCAGCTGCTATATCACCTGCATAAACCATGTCTAGGTCTTTTCTGTCATTAGCATGCATTTGCACAATTCTGCCTAGACGCTCTCTGTTGTCTTTGTTTGCATTAAATACTGATGTACCAGCTTGGATAGTACCAGAGTACACACGGAAGAATGCAAGTTTACCAACAAATGGGTCTGTAGCAATTTTAAATGCTAGCGCTGCGAATGGGGCGTTGTCATCAGACTCACGTACATCGTCCTCTTCTGTATCTGGGTTTACACCTTTGATAGCAGGAACGTCTAGTGGTGATGGCATGTAATCAACAACCGCATCAAGCAGTTTTTGAACGCCTTTGTTTTTATAAGAAGTACCGCATACTACAGGAACCATTGTGTTCTCTAGTGTGCAAATTCTTATGCATTTTTTGATTTCAGGAAGAGTTAGCTCTTCACCCATTAGATATTTTTCCATTAGCTCTTCATCAGACTCCGCTACACTTTCAACAAGTTTTTCGCGGTACTCTTCTGCTTGTGCTAACATATCTTCAGGAATGTCTTCACATCTGATATCTTTTCCTAGGTCGTCATAGTATACATAAGCTTTCATCTCTACTAGATCGATGATGCCTTTAAATGTATCTTCAGCGCCTATAGGAAGTTGAATTGGAACAGCGTTACACTTTAGTCTGTCTTTCATCATTTGAACAACTCTATAGAAGTCCGCACCCATGATGTCCATTTTGTTGACATATGCCATACGTGGAACTTTATATTCGTTAGCTTGACGCCAAACAGTCTCTGATTGTGGCTCAACGCCGCCTTTTGCGCAGAAAACTGTAACAGAACCATCTAGAACTCTTAGAGAACGCTGAACTTCAACTGTGAAGTCAACGTGTCCAGGTGTGTCGATGATATTAACTCTGTGTCTGTTTTCTTTTGTTAGTTTTGGGTCGCTCCCAAAATCTGAGTGGCTCCAGAAACAGGTGGTTGCAGCAGAAGTAATTGTAATACCTCTTTCTTGCTCTTGAACCATCCAGTCCATTGTAGCGCCACCGTCATGAACTTCACCGATTTTATAGTTAACGCCGGTGTAGTATAGTATACGCTCTGTTGTTGTTGTTTTACCGGCGTCGATGTGAGCCATGATACCGATATTTCTGGTCTTAGCCAGTGATACTTCTCTTGCCATAAATTACTCCTTACAAAATTACCATCTGTAGTGTGCAAACGCTCTGTTTGCCTCAGCCATTTTATGAGTATCTTCACGCTTCTTAGAAGCGCCGCCTGCGCCGTTTATGGCATCAAGAATTTCGCCTGCAAGACGCTCTCTCATAGTTTTTTCAGAACGAGATCTTGAATATTTAGTAAGCCATCTTAGACCTAGAGTTTGTCTTCTTTCTGGTCTTACCTCCATTGGTACTTGATAAGTTGAACCACCCACACGGCGTGCTTTAACTTCAAGGCTTGGCATAATATTCTCCATAGCTGCTTCAAAAGCCTCTATAGCCTCTTTACCTGTTTTTTCTGTTACAATATCAAATGCATCGTAAACGATTTTTTGTGCAACACCTTTTTTACCGTCTATCATAATATTGTTGATAAGACGAGTAACTATTTTTGAATTATACATAGGATCTGGCAAAACGTCACGCTTTGCTATATTACCTCTTCTTGGCATAATCTTCCCTCCTTCACATTTAATGAATATCATAGGTACTCGAAAGTCATACTCCCGTTGGCACTTAGAGGCATTTATATATAAACGCCTACCGCCATAAGACGGTTAGCCTCTTAGTTTCTTAACTTACGAATCTTTTCTTGTTGGTACTTTTTAAATCAAATTATGATTTAGCTGCACCTGCTTTTGGTTTTTTCGCACCGTATTTAGAACGAGCTTGCATACGTTTTGCAACGCCTTGTGTATCAAGCGTACCACGTATAATGTGATAACGAACACCGGGAATATCCCTTACACGTCCGCCTCTGATCATTACAACGCTATGCTCTTGCAAGTTATGTCCTACACCTGGAATGTAAGCCGTTACCTCAATACCGTTTGAAAGTCTTACCCTTGCGATTTTTCTAAGCGCTGAGTTAGGTTTTTTAGGTGTTTGAGTTTTAACTGCTGTACAAACTCCACGTTTTTGTGGTGAGTTTTTGTTGATTGCAACTCTTTTCATTGAGTTCCAGCCTTTTTGTAGGGCAGGAGCTGTTGATTTTTTCTCTGCAACCGAACGACCATGGTGAACAAGCTGATTAAATGTTGGCATATGGCACCTCCTCTTTTAAAATATATACAAAGTGATAAATCACCTGTAAGCAAAATTAAATTTCTGAAAAACAATTTAAAAACACAAGCATTTCCTGACAGTTTAATTACTGTCAGGAAAAACTATTATTAATTATTTCCAATCGAAATTCATTTTATCATGTTAGACTGTTTTTGTCAAGAATTATTATTCCTGTTCTTGTAAATTTACTTCCTCTAAAACTGGCTCTGTAATTTGCGCTATTAGGTTATCGCTGTCGATAAAATCGGGGCTTTCTAAAACCTCGACAGTTTCAACTGGCTCAGGCTCTGTTGAATTAATCGCAACATCACTATAGCACTGCATACCAGTACCAGCAGGAATAAGTTTACCGATAATTACGTTTTCTTTTAGACCGACAAGCGGGTCAACCTTTCCTTTTATCGCTGCATCTGTTAGAACTCTTGTAGTTTCTTGGAAAGATGCCGCAGACAGGAATGAATCAGTTGCAAGAGAAGCTTTTGTAATACCAAGTAGTACCGGAATATAAGTTGCACCTTTAAGACCAACTTCGCCGTTTTCTATTCTCTCTTTAATCTTGTCATTAGCTGCATAGATTTCGTATTTATCAACAAGTGATGTGACAAGAAGCTGTGTGTCTCCTGAGTCTTCAACTCTTACTTTTCTCATCATTTGTCTTATTATAACCTCAATGTGTTTATCATTGATATCAACACCCTGTTGTCTATAAGTTTTTTGAACCTCTTGGATTAGATAGTTTTGCACGGCTTGTGCACCACTTATAGCTAGAACATCGTGTGGATTTACAGAACCCTCTGTAATTCTTGCGCCTTTTTCAATGTAGTCGCCTTCTTTTACAGATAGCAACGCAGAATAAGGTATCATATATTTTCTTTCGTCAGGTATTTCGCTGTTTGTAACAACTACATGACGGTTTTTCTTAATCTCTTCAAAGGATACAGTACCTGAAATTTCACTAATAATAGCAAGATGTTTAGGTTTACGTCCTTCAAATAGCTCGTCGATTCTTGGAAGACCCTGTGTGATATCTTCAGCATTCGCAACACCACCGGTATGGAAAGTACGCATTGTAAGCTGAGTACCTGGCTCACCGATAGACTGAGCAGCTATGATACCAACAGACTCGCCGACTTGTACTGCTTTACCGTTTGCAAGAGAAGCACCGTAGCATTTTTTACAAACACCGTGTTTGGCACGACAATTAAGTATAGAACGTATAGTGATTTTCTCTACTCCAGCATTTATAATCAGTGTCGCATCGTCTGGCACCATAATTTTATCTTTCGATACTATTACATTGCCATTTTCATCGCAGAAGTCATCCATAAGATATCTACCAACCAAACGCTCGTGCATAGGCTCGATAGACTCTGGACCTGCTTTGATGTCGAATACTTCAAGACCTTCTGGAGTGTTACAATCTTCTTCTCTAATGATAACATCTTGAGAAACGTCAACAAGTCTTCTTGTAAGGTAACCTGAGTCAGCAGTTCTAAGCGCTGTATCGGCAAGACCTTTTCTGGCACCACGTGAAGAGATAAAGTACTCTAGTATGTTTAGACCTTCACGGTAGTTAGCCCTGATAGGAATTTCGATAGTTTTACCCGAGGTATTTGCAATAAGACCACGCATACCTGCAAGCTGTCTAATCTGGCTCATGCTACCACGAGCACCAGAGTCAGCCATCATGTAAATAGGATTGTATTTATCAAGTCCTGATTGAAGTGCAGATGTAACGTCGTTTGTCGCTTTTTCCCAAGTTTTTAGTACTGCATTATAACGCTCTGAGTCAGATAGCAAACCAAATTGGAAGTCATCTGTAATCGCCTCGATATTAGCCTCGGCATGTGCGATAATGTCTTTTTTCTCTTTTGGAATAGTCGCATCACAAACAGCAACTGTAATAGCGCCGATTGTAGAATATTTGTAACCTTGAGATTTAATTTCATCAAGCATTTCAGCGGCTTTTTCTGTGCCGTGAACAATGATGCATTTTTCAATCATAGGTCCAAGTTCTTTTTTACCTACTAGGAAATCGATTTCATAGTCTAAAATCTTTGACTCATCTGTTCTGTCCACATAGCCAAGGTCTTGAGGTATAGGTTGGTTAAATATCATTCTACCCATAGTAGTTTTTACTAAACCGCTGTAAAGCTTACCATTTATTTCAAGCTCACGTCTAACACTGATTTTAGAGTGTAGTGTGATATCCTTTGCATCGTATGCCATAAGTGCTTCTTCCATGTTTCTAAACACTTTGCCCTCGCCTTTTTCACCGTCTTTATCAAGTGTAAGGTAGTAAGAACCAAGTATCATATCCTGTGAAGGAACAGCAACAGGGCGTCCGTCTGATGGTTTTAGTAGGTTGTTTGCAGCAAGCATTAAGAATCTTGCCTCTGCTTGTGCCTCTGCAGATAGAGGAATATGAATAGCCATTTGGTCGCCGTCAAAGTCGGCGTTGTAAGCCGCACAAACAAGTGGGTGAAGTTTTAGTGCTCTACCCTCAACAAGTACGGGTTCAAAGGCTTGAATACCAAGTCTGTGAAGTGTTGGCGCACGGTTTAGTAGAACTGGGTGGTTTTTGATAACTATTTCAAGTGCATCCCAAACCTCTGGCTTTGTTCTCTCTACCGCTTTTCTTGCAGCTTTAATGTTGCCTGCAAGTCCTGTTTCAACAAGGCGTTTCATAACAAACGGTTTAAATAACTCTAAAGCCATTTCTTTTGGCACACCGCATTGGTACATTTTAAGCTCAGGACCAACAACGATAACCGAACGTCCAGAATAGTCAACACGTTTACCCAAAAGGTTTTGACGGAAACGTCCTTGTTTACCTTTTAGCATGTCTGACAAGGATTTTAGTGGTCTGTTATTAGGGCCTGTTACAGGTCTGCCACGTCTGCCGTTGTCTATAAGTGCGTCAACAGCCTCTTGTAGCATACGTTTTTCGTTTCTTACAATGATATCAGGCGCACTAAGCTCCATAAGTCTTTTTAGTCGATTGTTTCTGTTAATAACTCTTCTGTAAAGGTCATTAAGGTCAGAAGTCGCAAATCTACCACCGTCAAGTTGAACCATAGGACGTATGTCGGGTGGAATAACAGGAACAGAGTTTAGTATCATCCATTCAGGTCTATTTCCTGAAACTCTAAACGCTTCCATAACTTCAAGACGTTTCAGAATTCTAACACGTTTTTGTCCTGAAGCAGTTTCAAGATCTTCTTTAAGTTCTTTTGATGATTTCTCAACATCTATGTTTTTTAGAAGCTTATAAATAGCTTCTGCACCCATGCCAGCGTCAAAATCGTCTTCATACTTTTCTCTTAAATCTCTATACTCTTTTTCAGAAAGAGTCTGCATGTTGACAAGCTCTTTTACAGAACCTGGATCTGTTACTATATACAGTGCAAAGTAAAGTACCTTTTCAAGCACTCTTGGAGAAAGGTCAAGTATAAGACCCATTCTTGAAGGAATACCTTTGAAATACCATATATGCGATACAGGTGCTGCAAGCTCTATGTGTCCCATTCTTTCACGACGCACTTTTGAACGTGTTACTTCAACGCCGCAACGGTCACATATTTTGCCTTTATATCTAATTCTTTTATATTTACCACAGTGGCACTCCCAGTCTTTTTGAGGTCCAAAAATTCTTTCGCAGAAAAGTCCGTCTCTCTCAGGCTTTAGAGTTCTGTAGTTAATGGTTTCTGGTTTTCTAACCTCACCGTTTGACCACTCGCAAATTTGATCGGGAGAGGCCAATCCAATTTTTATTGATTCAAAAACATTAAATTCCATATATTTTTACCTCTCTTATCAAATTAAATCTTCGTCGTCATCTTGCTCATCTTCGTCTAGCATGAAGTCATCGTCATCATCTTCTTCATCGTCTGACGCGCCAAAGATGTCGCCGTCTTCTAGGTCTTCTGCATCACTTACAGAGTAGCCATCAAAGCCCTCTTCTACATTATCTTCTTCAAGAAGTGGTGCCACAGGAGTTAGCCCCATGTCGTCATCGTCGTCAAAATTTTGTTTTAAATCGATTTCTTCGTCGAATTTATTTAGAACTTTAACATCAAGACCTAGTGCTTGTAACTCTTTAATAAGAACTTTAAATGATTCAGGTATACCTGGTTTTGGAATATTTTGACCTTTAACAATTGACTCATAAGTTTTAACCCTACCTACAACGTCATCGGATTTAACTGTTAGAATTTCTTGTAAAGTATAAGCCGCACCGTAAGCCTCAAGTGCCCAAACCTCCATCTCACCAAAACGCTGTCCACCAAACTGGGCTTTACCGCCAAGTGGTTGTTGAGTAACAAGTGAGTAAGGTCCTGTTGACCTTGCATGAATTTTATCGTCTACAAGGTGGTGAAGTTTTAGGTAGTACATGATACCTACTGTTACAGGGTTATCAAAGTACTCACCGCTTCTGCCGTCACGTAGATCAAATTTACCAGTTTCGCTCATGCCAGCCATTTTAAAGCATTCTCTGATGTCTTCCTCATGCGCACCGTCAAAAACAGGTGTCATGATTTTCCATCCAAGTGCCCTTGACGCCATTCCTAAGTGAACTTCAAGTACCTGACCGATGTTCATACGTGATGGAACGCCCAGTGGGTTTAGCACGATATCAAGCGGTGTGCCGTCTGGTAGGAAAGGCATATCTTCCATTGGAAGTATTCTTGAAACAACACCCTTATTACCGTGACGTCCAGCCATTTTATCGCCAACTGAAATTTTTCTTTTTTGTGCTATATAGCATCTTACAACTTTATTAACGCCTGGGCTTAGCTCGTCTTGGCTGTTTTCTCTTGTAAATACTTTTACATCGACAACAACACCACACTCGCCGTGAGGTACTCTAAGAGAAGTGTCACGTACTTCACGTGCTTTTTCTCCAAAGATTGCTCTTAAGAGTCTCTCTTCTGCTGTAAGCTCTGTCTCACCTTTTGGTGTAACTTTACCAACAAGAATGTCACCAGGTCTTACATCGGCACCAACTCTGATAATTCCTCTATCGTCTAAGTCACGAAGTAAATCTTCGTTTACGTTTGGAATATCTCTTGTAATTTCTTCAGGTCCAAGCTTTGTATCCCTTGATTCCATCTCATATTCTTCAATATGAACTGAAGTATAAACGTCGTCTCTTACTATTTTTTCATTAAGCAAAACAGCATCTTCGTAGTTATAACCTTCCCAAGTCATAAATCCGATAAGCGCATTTTTACCAAGTGCAATCTCACCGTTTTGTATGCCAGGTCCGTCTGCTATAACGTCTCCTACTTCTACCCTGTCGCCAACAGAAACTATCGGCACTTGATTTATACAAGTACTTTGGTTAGAACGAAGGAATTTAATTATTTCATAATCGTCTATATCACCGTTGTCGGTAGTAATTCTAATTCTATTTGCACTTACACTTTTAATTACACCACTGCGTTTTACAAGCACACAAACACCGGAGTCAACGCCGGCTTTGTATTCCATACCCGTACCAACTATTGGTGCGTCGGTTTTAAGTAGTGGAACAGCTTGCTTTTGCATGTTAGATCCCATCAGCGCACGGTTTGCGTCATCGTTTTCAAGGAATGGAATCATAGCAGTTGCAACAGATACAACCATACGAGGTGAAATATCCATGTAGTCGGCTTTCTTACCTGGAACTTGAACGAACTCTCCTCTATAACGTCCAACTATTCTTGGATTTTTAAAGCATGAGTTTTCATCAAGTGGCTCATTCGCCTGAGCTACTGTGTATTCATCTTCCACATCGGCTGTCATGTAAACAACTTCATCTGTAACTTCGCCTGTCTCTTTATTAACTTTTCTAAATGGAGTTTCGATAAATCCATAGTGGTTAATTTTCGCAAAAGTCGCAAGGTATGAGATAAGACCGATGTTTGGTCCCTCTGGAGTCTCGATAGGACACATACGACCATAGTGTGTATAGTGAACGTCACGAACCTCAAACGACGCTCTATCTCTTGAAAGACCACCAGGGCCTAGAGCAGAAAGACGTCTTTTGTGTGTAAGCTCTGATAATGGGTTAGTTTGATCCATGAACTGTGATAGCGGAGAAGATCCGAAGAACTCTTTAATAGCTGCTACAACAGGACGGATATTTATAAGTGATTGTGGAGTAAGTGTCTCTTGTTCTTGAGCTTGAAGTGTCATTCTTTCACGGATAACTCTTTCAAGACGAGAGAAACCTATTCTAAATTGATTTTGTAGTAACTCACCTACAGAACGAATTCTTCTGTTTCCTAGGTGGTCGATATCATCTATTGTACCAAGACCTACTGCAAGGCAGTTCATGTAGTTAATACTTGAGAAAATATCATCTATAATAATATTGTTTGGAACAAGCTCAGATGCTCTTAGTGTGATAGCCTCTTTTAGCTCTTCATCACTTTGTGCATTTTCTAAGATATCGGCTAAAACGCTATATCTTACGCGCTCGTTAATTCCGCACTCTTCCATGGCATCGAATGATACAAATTTATTGATATTTACCATGCCATTTGAAATAATTTTTGTTTCTTTGCCGTTTACATCGACAAATACGGCTGTTACGCCCATGTCATCAATTTGCTCTGCAAGCTCTCTTGATACCATCTTACCTGCGTCTACAACAAGCTCACCTGTCATAGGATTTATGATAGGTTGAGTAACTGTTTGTCCTGCAAGTCTACCTGCAAGTGCAAGTTTTTTATTATATTTATATCTACCAACTCTTGACATATCGTATCTTCTAGGGTCAAAGAATAGGGCATTAATATGTGCTTGTGCACTCTCTATTGTTGGAGGCTCACTTGGACGAAGTTTTCTATATACTTCAAATAGCGCCTCTTCGATATTGCTGCAATTATCTTTTTCAATAGATGCCAAAATTCTGTCGTCTTCACCAAAGTAGTCAAGAATTTGTGTGTCTGATCCAAGTCCTAAAGCTCTTATAAACACGGTAATTGGAATTTTTCTGTTTTTGTCAATTCTTACATAAAATACATCGTTTACATCGTTTTCATACTCAAGCCACGCACCTCTGTTAGGGATAACTGTAGATGAAAACAGCTCTTTACCTGTTTTGTCATATTCCATTTTGAAATAAACGCCTGGTGATCTAACAAGCTGTGATACTATAACACGCTCTGCACCGTTTATAACGAAAGTTCCGCTATTTGTCATAAGCGGGAAATCTCCCATAAACACTTCAGACTCTTTTATTTCTCCTGTTTCCTTATTAAGCAGTCTTGCTGTAACTCTTAGTGATGATGAGTAAGTAGCATCACGCTCTTTACATTCTGTAACACTGTAATTAGGTGTTTTTTCAAGTTTGTAGTCGATAAAGCTAAGCTCTAAATTACCGTTAAAATCGGTAATACCCGACACCTCTTTAAACACTTCTTTTAAACCTTTTGTTACAAACCAATCATAAGAATTCTTTTGTACTTCAATAAGGTTTGGCATATCCAAAACTTCTTCTATTTTGGAAAAACTCATTCTGGTTGTCTTTCCACGTTGAATAGGTTTGACATTTACCATTTAGCCAACACTCCAATCTTTTAAATTAATAATAGCGAGCGCGACAACTTTTCTTCACAATAACCATAAGAACCGTGTATCGCTTATGCGGTACGCATCATAGAAATTTTTTACAAAAATCACAAGTTTTTCTTGCAATTTAATTGTTAATATGTTATTATTTTCTCATATTACTAACAAGGCATAGAGCCTACTATTCCATGATGATGCAGTATAATATTATATAATGTATCTGAAAGCTTGTCAACCCCTTTTGGGGATTTTTTTATTTTATTTTTTAATTCATAATATATAAGTAGGGACAACCCCCTTGTGGGTTGTCCCTAAATTTTTGTAAAAAGTTCAAAGGACTTTCGCCTTCACTCTCCACTAAAAATATCCATAAGTTTTCGATTTTTTCACGACTAAAATGGCGCTTACTATCAGTGCTAAAAACTCTGCGACCACAACTGACAACCACACACCTGTGACCCCTAGTATCATCGGCAAGAGCATTATCATTGAGCTCAAAAATAAAAATGTTCTTAAAAATGATAAAATCGCAGATATTTTGCCGTTGTTAAGCGCTGTAAAAAACGCCGAGGCAAGTATGTTGTACCCCATAAAAAGATAGGCTATAGAGAATATATACATTCCATAAATCGCAATATCATATGCTTTTGTGCCTTGTGGTGCAAACACAGTTACTATTGGACCTGCAAACAACATGGCTATCGCCACGCACACCACAGAACTTATACTTACGATTACTACGCTTTTTTTAAACAATTTTTTAAGTCTATCTTTATCTTGCGTTCCATAGGCAAAACTTATAAGCGGTGCGACTCCCATGGAGTAGCCAAGGTACAACGCTATCAAAAAGAACTGTGCGTATAAAATTATAGTTATCGCTGCTACTCCGTCTTCTCCTAAAAGTTTCATCATGATTATGTTAAAGAGCAGTGTCGTAACAGCAGTAGACAAATTTGTCACCATTTCAGAAGAGCCATTAAAACATGCAGCTCTTAAAAATTTAAAATCGACTTTAAACTTAGAAAATCTCAGCAAAGATTTTTTATTAAGCGAAAAGTAAAAAAGCCCAAAAACCGCCGGTATACAGTAGCTTATCCCAGTAGCTATGGCAGCGCCCGAAATTCCCATTTCAAAATTCACTATTAATACATAGTCAAATACAACATTGCAAACTCCACCTAAAACCGTAAAAATAAGCCCTAAATTAGGTTTACCTGCCGTCACAAACAGAGTTTGAAATAGCATTTGTAGCATTGAAGGTATCACAAATATAGACATAAGCGAGAAGTAATCATAGCAATATGCGTAAATAGCATCGTTTGCACCTAAAAACCTTATTATTGGGTCTATAAACAGTAGCGCACAAACAGTCACTATGCCACCTATTACAATGCCTGAAAGTATGGCAAATGTAAACCTAGCTTTTGCAAGCTCCATTTGGTTTTCCCCCATATTTTTGGCTATAATCGCCCCACCGCCTGTTGCAAGCATAACTCCTAAGGCAACTACTACCGATATAAGTGGATATACAATGTTAACCGCAGAAAGTGCCTGCGTATTTACAAACCGCGATACAAATATGCCGTCCACCATGGTATAAAACGACATAAATAGCATCATAACCATACTAGGACCTGTAAATTTTAATAGTGAGCTATAATTAATTTTTATAGCAAGTGAATTTGTCATAAGAACCTCTTTTTCATGTTAGTCAGCTAATTTTATAGTAAATGGGAAGTATTGTCAATAAAGTTTATTTTACCTAAATGAAAAAACCTCAGTAGAGTTTTACCTCTACTAAGGTTTTTCCGTTGTGAAAATTTATCAAACAGTTGATAGATCCCATTCTTCGTGGATTTTTGGAACGTCGTTGATTAGACGTTTTGTGTACTCCGCTTTTGAACGAAGTATAACGTCGTCGGCACTGCCTGTTTCAACGAAGACACCATGCTCCATGATATATACCGAGTCAGAAACATAATACGCAAGACCGATATCGTGAGTGATAAAGATAATTGTCATATTAATTTCGTCTCTAAGTTTTAATAGCATGTCAAGAATTGTCGCTCTTGAGCAAGCATCTATCATAGATGTAGGCTCGTCAGCTATAAGAATTTTCGGTTTTAGAAGGAAAATTCTAGCTATCATAAGTCTTTGCATTTGACCGCCTGAAAGCTCAAACGGATATTTGTTTGTAAGTTCTGCAAATTTAAGGTTAACGAAAGAGCAAGCCTCTGTCATCATCTCGAATTTTTTCTCATAAGGAAGGCTTCTACCGCCTTTCATATTGATACAATCAAGTAAAAGTGCATCAATTTTGAAGAACATATTAAAAGTTGAGAATGGATCTTGGAAAATAGCTTGTATGCCTTTCCAGTATTCTTTTCTCTTTCTTCCAGATGAAATATCTCTTGGTTTACCGTTAAAGTAAATCGTACCCTCTGAGATACCGATAAGACCTAGTATCATTTTAGCTATTGTTGTTTTACCTGAACCCGACTCGCCAACGATAGAGATAATTTCACCCTCGTGGAAATCAAAGTCAACATTATTAACAGCAGTAGTTCTAACTTTACCCATACCAAATATTTTAGTAACGCCTTCGCCTTTTAGGACTGATGCCCCAAGTTTTCTTTTATTTTCCATCTTTGTATACCTCCCTTAGGTAAGCTTCATCAAAGATACAACGATGCATTCTGTTTACACCAAACATTGTTTCGCCTATAATGTCATAAGCTTTGCACTCAGGTTTTGCGTATTTGCATCTTGCAGCAAATCTACAGCCTGTAGGTGGATTTTTAAGGTTTGGCGGTGTACCTGGAATAGCTTCAAGTTTTACGTCTCTTGTTCCTTCTTCAGGTACGATGATTGAGCCCATTAGTCCTTTTGAGTAAGGATGAATTGGGTCAAACACCATGTTGTGAGCGTCGCCTTTTTCTACTATTTGTCCTGCGTACATAACCATGATGTCGTCAGTAACATTGTAAAGTAGAGGTAATTCGTGAGTAATGAAAATCATGGATTTAATAAATCCTTTTTCCATAAGCTCTCTCATCATTTTGATAACCATTTTTTGTGATGTAACGTCAAGAGCAGATGATGGCTCATCGGCGATTAGTACCTTTGGTGAAAGAATTGTTGATATTGCTATAACAGTTCTTTGTTTCATACCACCTGAAAGCTCAACTGCGTGTTTTTGTAGCACAGTTTCAGGTAGACCCAAGATAGCAAATCTTTCTTTTGCTAAATCATAGATGTCTTTTTTGCTCATTTTTGGATGGTGAGCACGTACAACGTCTGTTACAAAGTTGATTATTTTTTGTGTTGGGTTTAGTGCATTCATCGCCGCTTGCGGAATGTATGCAATTTCTTTACCCAAGATATTTTTTCTTACTTCATCAGGTTTTAGACCTGAGATGTTGTTACCGTCTATTATAATGTCACCGCTTCTGTAGTGAAGTGGAGCAAAATAATATCCCATAAGACTAAGTGCAAGTGTTGATTTACCACAACCTGACTCACCTGCAATACCCAGAGATTTTCCCTCTTCTATTTTAAGAGAAACTCCGTCAACTGCAAAAACGTCTTCTTTAAAACGGGTAACATATTTAGTTTTTAGATCATTAACTTCAAGCATTACTTTTCCCATATTATTACCCTCCTTAGTCTCTTAATTGCGGATTAAACACTTGGTCTAGTCCTGTATTCATTAGGTTTAGTGAGAATGAAATCAGCGCGATTACTATAACGATTGGAAGGAAAGCCCACCATGCATCTTTAGCGTAAGCACCAAATTGTGTTGACCAGTTCATCATCATACCTAGTGTTGTTTGTTCTGTTGTTGCAGGTCCTAGTCCTAGCATTGAAAGCTGTGTTTCTGACAAAATAGCAGAAGAGATTTGTAGGATTAGCGCCATAACAACATATGATGCTACATATGGAAGAACATCAAAAAGAATAATTCTTGGCATTGCATGCCCTGAAAGTTTTGAGATATTTACGTGGTCTCTGTTTCTTAGCGATATAACTTGTGAACGAACCGAACGACAAGTCCAAGGCCAAGCGGTAACACCGATTAGAATACCTACAACTTCCGGTCCACGTGCATTTTGTCCCACGGCATTAGCAATAAGAATCAAGATAACAAAGCTTGGTATAACTGTGAATAGGTTAGTGATAAATGTGATAAAGTTATCTACAATACCGCCAACATAACCCGCTATAAGACCTAGTGATAGACCAATAGCTGTAGCTATAAGACCTGCCATAAGACCCATTCCAAGTGAAGTTTGAACTGCTGATAAAAGCTGAGTTAGCATATCACGTCCAAAGTTATCTGTACCTAGAATAAATGTAAAGGTATTTGCAACTTCATTTACGTTAACAAAGTCATCGCCCGCTGGGCTTACAACTGTGTCAATTTCTTCAAGTTCACCTTCTTCATTTTCTGCTGCGATAACATATCCTGCCTCAGAGAAAATTGCGTCAACTTCTTCGTCTATAGCGTCAAGTTTATTTCTATCCGCTTTTAAAACTGTTCTTGGCGTAATTTCTGAGTCATAGTTTTCTTGCCAAGATGCAACAACAGTCGCTACATCGTCGGCTGAAAGCGAACCTTCTTCTACACCGCCATATTCATATAGCCAGTCTACCATAATTTGAACATCTTCTACAGGTAGGCTACTAGCAATTCTGTTTTCTACTGTGTCTATATCCAGCTTAACAGGACCACCGCCGTTTGTGTCATTGTGCTCAATAACATCAACAACGCTTACATATGTACCAGGTGGTGTAAATAGTTTATTAGATACGTTTTCTAGTGGCTCCACTGTCGAAAAGAAAGGCCAAATTATCGATGCCAAAAGTATTGTCATGAAAATTACAAAGCCTACTACGAACTTTGGTGAAGTAAATATTTGTTTTAAAGTATGTTTCATTTTAAACCTCCTATATTAGTTGTATTTTAATAATTTTTTCTTATGAATCCATTTGGTTTGCCTTAATACGAGGATCTATAAATCCGTATACTATTTCAAGTATTAAGTTAGCAATAAGAACCATAATAGTAATTATTAGTGTACAACCGGAGAGCAGTGGATAGTCACGTCCATTAATAGCTGCAAGTAGACTTGAACCTATTCCAGGGTAGTTAAATATTGTTTCAGCAACTATGTTACCACCAACCATGGCACCAAGTGAAAGCGCAAGGCCTGTAACTTGAGGAAGCATAGCGTTTCTGAAAACATATCTAACGATTTTTGAGTCTTTAATTCCTAGGAAACGGCTGTATTTTACATAGTCAGCGTTTAGCTCGTAAATCGCCATAGAACGCATGCCGATAGCCTGTCCACCTATAGTTATAAGCACCATTGTTATAAATGGCAGTCTATAGTGACTGATTACTGACGATACGAATTCCCAGCTAAATTCAGGGATTAAGTCAAACGCATAACCACCGCCATTTGGGAATACTGGTATCTTAATTGCAAATAGCCAAAGTAGCACAACCGCCATACCAAAGGCGGGCACGTTTGAGAGGAACATGAAAAACGGTAGAACCGCCTTGTCAAAGCCTCTTTTTACATAGGCAGCTATAGCGCCCAAGAGGTTTCCTAAAATCCAACCCACTATAATAGCAGGAATTTGGAGCGCTATTGTCCACATGATAGAAGAACCGATAATATCTGTAACTTCACGTGGGTACTGAGTAAACGATACACCCATGTCACCTTGGAATAAACCGCCTATATATATCATAAATTGCTCTGGATATGATTTGTCAAGTCCAAAGCGTTCTGTATACTCTCTTTTAACTTGTTCAATTGCCGATGAATCGGTTACACCTGCTGTTGCCTCAGCAACAAGTGAATCAACAGGATTACCCGGCATTAAACGTGGTAGCAAGAAGTTAAGTATCAAGGCACATACTAGTGTCAAAAGATACCAGCCAACTTTTTGCCCGTAATATTTTAAATATCCTTTCAAAGCCATCACCTCATAATTCTTTTTAAATAAATAAGGTGACCCAGACGGGTTCGATTAGGAATCCTGCTGTGATCACCTTAAATATTTTACTTAAATACACAATGTATTAAGTTTTAAATCTTCTAAAATTAAGCAGCATCCTCGATTAGAGTGATGTTGTATAGACCAGCAATACCATAACCATTAATTAGAATTGATGGAGGTATGTCTGTGCCGTCACCTTCTTCTGGGAAGCCTGTCCATACTGTTTCATTAACTGTGTGGAATAAAACAGGTCTGTACATAATACCGAATGAAGGAACTTCTTCTAGATAGAATGTGTTTAGAAGAGTGTAGTACTCGTCAAGTTTAGCTTGATCTGTCTCTGTTGGAATAGCTTCTAGAATAGTGTCTATTTCTTCATTATATAGACGGCTATA
Source organism: uncultured Eubacteriales bacterium (assembly GCA_964370115.1). Classification (GTDB taxonomy): domain Bacteria; phylum Bacillota; class Clostridia; order Oscillospirales; family Acutalibacteraceae; genus SIG603. The sequence continues at coordinate 14,712 of CAYJIA010000015.1, read as the reverse complement.
ACCAAAGTTCATTCTTTCTGGGAATTCACCGTGGAAAGAGTATAGAGTTTGGTATGCACGTGTCCATGGGTTAGAGATAGATGAACCTGCCATTGAAGCCATAGCTATATCATAGTTACCTGTTTGGATGTCATCATAGTAAACAGCTGATTCTGGGTAGTATGTCTCTAGTTGGATGCCGATTTCTGCACCAGCAGCAGCAACTAGGTCAAGAGCAGCGTTCCAGTCAGACCAACCTGTTGGGCACTCAACTTTGAATGATAGGTTAGCTCCATTGTACTCACGGATTCCGTCGTCATCTGTATCAACGATACCAGCGTCGTCTAGAAGTGCGTTAGCACCGTCTACGTCTTTTGAACCCCATTGTAGTGGCTCTAGATCAGAAGAAATTCTGTCATAGATTTCTTGCTCAGCAGCTGCTGGGCTAAATAGTGATCTTGGAACTTCATCAAATGAAGGAGATTGGTTTGTCATAGCGTTTGTTAGAACTTGGTCATAGTCAACAGCCATAGCGATAGCTTTTCTAACTGCAGTTTGGTCTAGACCTTCAACAGTTGTATTGAAGAAAACTGAAGGGATAGTACCAGCTAGGTGGTATGGAGCTTCTTCCATGTATGTTGAGATAGGTAGCTCGTCTACTTCCCAAAGTGTGTTAACTTCAGAAATGTATTGTTGTGATACGTCAACTTGTCCTGCTTTTAGCGCATCGTCACCGTTTGCATTTGTAGCAAAGATGTTGTGAGCTATGTATTTAGGTGCAGGTAGTTCGCCCCACATTGATGCGTCTTGACCCCAGTAGTTGTCGTCTCTCTCAATGATTACAACTTCTTCTGAATCGAAGTAGTAGTGGTAAGGTCCTGAGTGAGGAGCATCAAGCATTTTTTCTGTTTTGAAGTCAGCTGAAGTTTCAGCTAGGGCTTCGATGTAAGCTTTTTGAGCTACGAATACTTTTGGTAGGTATTCTAGCATTTTGTATGGGTTGTGGTTGTCTGGGTTAGCTGTGAAAACAACTGTTGCATCATCTATAGCAGATACAGTAAAGTATAAGCTATAGTCAACACCTGTGCTAGTGCCTTGAGCCACGTGCATGTCGTATGTTGCAACTACGTCGTTTGCTGTAAGTGGTGTGCCGTCACTCCACATTGCAGCTGGTTTGATTTTAACTGTTAGCTCTGTTTGGTCATCATTCCAAACTGGGTCGCCGTCAGCTAGCAGTGGATAAAGTTCACCGTTAAGTGCGTTGTACATGTAAAGTGTTTCATAAACAACTACACGAGCTTGGTCGGCTTGCTCAATAAAGAAAGCATTGTTGTTAGATGAGAATGGGTTTGCATCACCTAATGTACCCCATTGGATACCATTCATATAAAGTGTTTCGTTTCTTGGTGTAGCTTCTGCTCCACCTGATGTGTCTTCTGATTCTGTTTCTGATTCTGATTCTGACTCAGAAGCAGATTCTGATGTTGATTCGCTTGTTGATTCTGATTCTGATGTTGACGCGTTATCGCCACCACAAGCAACAAGTGAAACTGCCATTGCTGCAACGATCATCATTGCAAGAATTTTGCGCAAGTTTTTCATGTGAGTTTCCTCCTTAAATTTTAGCTTTTTGAAAGCTTGTTGTTTTGAGTCGATTTTTAAGTTTTTGTACATTTTCATTAATACAAGAACAGGTCCGTTCAACTCAATGTATGGATTTTAACATTTTTATGAATGAATTGCAAGCAATTTTTGAGAAAAATAGCTTTTTTACGGTTACAATTTTGTAACAACAAATACAAAGCTTGTGCAATTTGTTGAATGTGCACAATTCGTGAACAAGTATATTATGAGATATGGGTATTGACTTTTGACTCAAAAAATCCAACAAAAAAAACTGCCACCAAAACTTAAAAGTTTGTGACAGTTTTAAGATTAAATACCGCTTACATATTCTCTAATGCAATTAGTTTTAAATCCTTTTACGCGGAGCCTTTTCATTTTATCCCACCATTTCGGTGTATCGCCAAGATTCACAAATACCTCTATTCCCTTTTCTATTAATATAGCAGTCTCTACATCAGAAAAGTCATAGGCATTAAGTCCCACTTCATACAAGTCCCAGTCCTCTATCATTTTAAGTGTCCTCTCGTTTACATGCCTGATATTTGCACCCAACCTTAAGCCAAGCGGTTTTTTATTATCTTTATAAAATGCTTGTATCTCTTCATTAATTTCTACAACGCCTGAGAAAAGTATACATTTACCTGCAACTCCGAAGTCTCTTATGAGCCTATCAACCTCTTGTATTAGGCCTAAATCCTTAAACTCAATCTCTGCAAATTCGCACTTGCTTTCCGATTTAAGCCATATAAGAAACTCTTCAAGGGGCGAGTAGCTAGCTTTTCTATTATCTTCTTTTAACAGCTCCGCGTACTTTTCCCCGTAAATCTTTTCATACTGAGAAAATATAAAGTCTGATTTTTCATCGTGTGACGCAAAGACCTCTGCCTCTTTTAACAGTCTATTATATAAAGAAAATATAGTTTCTTTGTCGTCTAAACACCATGGTATATAGTAATGTGTTTCGTCTTCATATCCGTCTTCTGGAAAAAACTCTTGCAAATGCCCTGCGTAAGGTAGTTTGACCTTACACACTTCCTCTAAAGTCATGTCGCAAATATTTCTGGCTTCTTTCGCTTTTTCACCGCACATCACTCTAGAAAATCCTAAATCATGCGCCACCACGACCTTTTTATCCTTTGTTAGCCTAATGTCAATTTCAACCGCATTTGCACCGTGCTCTATTGCCGATATAAACGCTGGCATGGTGTTTTCTGGTGCTGCAAAGCCTGCACCCCTATGCGCTATGATTTTCATCGTGCCTTCTCCCATTTTTTCTCTTTCATATTCGTTTGAACATATACCACTGCCGTAACCGATGATAATAAGAACATAATAACTGACAAGGCAGCAGCCTTTTCATATCTAAAATTCCCGAATAGATTAAATAGCGATATTCCAAGCATTTGCGGGTGGTTTCCATCCATTAGGTAAGGAGTGGTAAACGAGCCTATATTTCCCATGAATATAAACGCCACACATATAAATACGTCTTTATATGTAAGTGGAAATATCATCTTAAAGAATATTTGCAGTTTATTTGCCCCTACATCTTTTGCAGATTCTATTACAGAAGTCGGTATAGAAGACATAGCCGCCGCCATTAGCATTGTAGCAAAAGGTATGTTAAACCACAAATTCATTATGATAACACCATTCATGTCATACATAAGCCCTAGCTCTATATCGTGCCCCATAGTTTGACCTATACGATTTATAAGGCCTGAGTCTCTGATAATTGTAATCATGCCGTTAACCGCAACAAGCCCTGGTATAAAGCGTGGCAACAAATATAAGTTTCCTATAATCTTACTTACCCTAGTGTTAGAAAATCTTAAATACACTGCAAGCATATATGATATTGCTATACAAACTATAACAGTCAAAAACACCACTTGCAAGGTGTAAATAATATTTTCTCTTTGTATTTCATCTGTAATAAAGTACAGGTAGTTGTCAATTCCGTATCCGCCATCTTCAAGTGTAAAACTGTTCACAACGCTTAGTGCGATTGGAATTAAAACAATAAATACTATAATAAGCATTGCTGGAGTTATAAGTATATATGGTAGGATTTTCATAAAATGTTTTTTCATAAGTTACGCCCTATTTCTACCGACTTGCGGTTATTTTTATTAAGTAAAGCTGTCGTGCTTGACGACAGCCTTACTTAAATTTAATTAAAATTAATCAAGTGTGCCGATTTCTGTGTCCCATTTCTCGTTTAGTAGTGTGCCAAGTTCTCCGATTGAGTAAGAACGGAAAGCTTCAATATTTAGACCTTCTATTGATTTTACTAATTCTGGGTCAAGTGTATCAAAGTCTATTACAGGTAGAGCCGCCATTGATTCTAGTGCTATGTTTTGTGCCTCTGGGCTTAACATGTAGTCTATAAACGCCTGTGCACCCTCTGAATTTGAGCCAAAGCTTGGTATACCTAGTGATACTGTACCGCCTGTAAACGCTGGGTCAATTTGAGTTAGTTTAATTTCCTCTGGCATTGTTCCTTGTGCTTGTTGAGAGATAACCATGTCTGCCCATGCTGGAGTCATGTCTATTTCTTTGCTTGCAAGTAAATCAAGAGTACCTTGGTTTTTGTTTGGATATACTACTTTGCCTGATGATTGATACATAAACTCGTGTAGCTCTGTCATAAGGTCAAAACCTTGTGTCCATTGGTCCATAATAGACTCATCAGTATTTGTTAGTGCTGAGTCCTCTAAGAAGTTGTAAACGCTTGTCACAACAAACGAACCACCTGCGCCACCTGAGCTTGGTGTGTTATAAGCAAATCTGCCTGGGTTGTCTTTAATCCATTGGTATAATTCCTCTGTAGTTTGAGGAGGATTTGGAACTGTTTCTGAGTTGTAGGCAAGTAGAACTGTTGTGCCTCTGTAAGGAACAAATAGGTCAGGTCTCTCTGCTTCTGTAGGAGTTATTGTAAGATTTGCCATGTTTGGCACTTTGCTTTCGTCTATAGGAAGGAACATATCCTCTCCGCCTTGAGTCATGTAGCCTGTAATTTCTGTGTTGCCAACTTCAATTAAGTCATAGTCTGTGTTCTCTTGTCCTGCCTCGTATGTAGCGATTAATCTATCCGCAAGACTTTGTGTACCTGTTCCCGATGTTATGAATTGAAGCTCTGCTGTGTATCCGCCTTCGTTTACCTCGTTAAATTTTTCAATTTGTTGTTCAAATTGAAGTTTAACATTGTCTGAGCCACTTGCCCAAATAGTAACTGTTTTGTCGTCTCCACCGCCTGAAGAACATCCTACAAAAGCTGTAGATGCAATGGCCGCTGCCGCTACGATAGCTGCAATTCTTTTTTTAAAGTTCATTTTCTTTCCTCCAAAATTTGTTTGTTAATTTTTAATTTATATTGAAAACGGTAGACCGTATCAATCTTTATCATAGATTTCATATTTTGTGAAATTGAGCGAAACCTCGTCTCTCTCTGCAAAATCAGCCGCTGTATTTCTATTTACATAGCTTCTAATAAGCTTGCCTTTTACATCTACAAGAATTTCGGCATAGTGTCCTAGCATCATAACTGTTACAACATGACCACTAAACTCACCCTTATCGCCTTTTTCTACCACGATATTCTCAGGTCTTACACTGATTATCTTATCGTTTTTATCCTCTATAAAGTTCATCTCACCGATAAACGACGCTACATATTTAGATGTAGGATTGTCGTAAATCTCGTTTGATGTTCCGATTTGCTCGAATACGCCTTTATTCATGACGACTATTCTGTGTGACATCGCCATAGCCTCTTCTTGGTCATGGGTAACAAAAACTACTGTAATGTTAAGCTCACTTTGAATTTTCTTAAGCTCTTCCCTCATTTGCTGACGAATTTTAGCATCTAATGCCGAAAAAGGCTCGTCTAAAAGAAGTACTGACGGTTTAAGCAAAAGTGCTCTTGCAATTGCAACACGTTGTTGTTGTCCGCCTGAAAGTTGGCCTGGATATTTTTTCTCATGCCCACTCATACCTACAAGTGCCAGCATTTTCTCGGCTCTTTCTTTCATTTCATTTTTTTCGACTTTTCTTATTTTAAGTCCAAAAGTCAGATTTTCAAAAATTGTCATATGTGGCCATAGGTTGTAACTTTGAAAAACCATTGCCGTAGGTCTTTTTTCTGGAGGCAGTTTATGTACGGGTTCGCCGTCTATTAAAATCTCACCGCTGTCTACCTCTAAAAAACCTCCTAAGGTTCTAAGTATAGTGGATTTACCGCAACCGCTAGGCCCTAGCATAGTAACAAACTCGCCCTCATATACGTCTAAATCTATATTTTCTACACCGTCTCCGTTTGCGTATTTTTTTGTCATGTTTTTAATTTGCAGTTTTACTTTTTTACCAGTCATTTGTCTACTCCTTTAATTTACATTATAGCCTTTTGCTATAGCCTCAGGCCCTACATATTTTCTAAGTACTATCAAAATTATTATTGATGGGATAATGAGTATCAGTGAAAGCACAGGACCTGCCGTTAGTGGATACTGCATTATTACTCCATAAAGCTCTACGGGCATTGTTTTTATTTGTGGGAACCCGACAAGCAGTGTTCCTTGCGCCTCTTCGAGCGAACCCAAAAACGTAAATATTGATGCAACTATTATTCCGGGCATTGCCATTGGCATTGTTATATTAAAGAAAGTTCTTATCGCTCCTGCTCCTGCATCTCTTGCAGATTCTTCTTGTTGTCTGTGCACACTTCTAAAGGAATTTGCAGGTATCCATGTCATAAACATCAGCGAGTTTAGCACATGTATGAGCACAACTCCTGCGAATGTTCCCATAAGGTTAAGTCTATAAAAAATTATACCTATTGATATGTAAAGCCCCATTTTAGGGAAAGCGTTACTCAGTAAAAAAGATAGTAAGAATATTTTTTTACCTTTAAAATCAAATCTTGCAAGCGCATATGCCGCGGGTATACAGATTAGCATAGACACTATCATCGTCACTATGGCTACTAAGAACGACATTAGTATCGAGCTTACCAAGCTGTCTTGTCCAAAAACAAATTCCCACCAGTCAAATCCCAACTCGCTGGGTATTACATCGGGATACTCATATTCATTTGCAAACGCAAGCATTGATAGGTTTAGCAGTGGCAAATAGAAAAACAACATAAATAGTGCTAAGAATATATATTCTAGTACTCCTCTAATTCCCACCGTATGGAAAAACGCCTTTGGATTTAACATCTTCATTTTTATTCACTCTTCTCCCTTAAGTTTAATGCCATCTTTAAATTTCTTGTCGTAATGTTTTCGACACCGTCTTTTATAAACGCTGAAATTTCGCTTTCGTCGTCCACCGTCCAAACGGAAAATTTCAAGCCATGCTCTTTTATCTCGGTTTCTGCAAGCCTTGCAAGTTTATAATGCCAGTTAATTCCCTTTACATTATATTTTTTGTATTCATCTAAAGAGCCAACAAGGCAGGCTTTTATTTCGTCTTCACTTTTGCTTTCTGCCACCATTTTGTATATATCGGGCACAAATATTTCGGCATTTACATACCAGCTTACATCTTTATAGTCTTCGCGGCCTACTGTAAAGCACTTTGGATTTACAGCCCCTGTGAAAATAAGTTGCTTGTCGACTTTACACTCTTTTGCAAGTGTCAAAACGCTTTGTTCAAGCCCTTCTTCTTTTAAATCGCAGTTTATAAGCCTATTTGGATATTTAGCTAAAATCTCAAACGCCTCTTTTAATGTAAGACACTTTTCTTCTGTTTTATCATGAGACAGCATTAGTACATCTTCGCCATCTTTTCTCACGTCTACTTCAAAACATTCCGCTCCCAAATTCAGTGCATACTCTATAAACTCCCTAGAATTTGGCGCCGTATTGTCGCAGCCCGAATGTGCTGTTATTATTTTCATAATTTATCCCTCTCTCTTTTCGACTTCGTTATTATATCACTCTATTTTATTTCATAAAACGTTGTATTGGTTAAAGTACAGTTAAGTTTTTGCTTTCAAATTTTACCTAATATTAATTCTTTGTAAAAAATATAAAGCAATGTAAAGTTAACTCTACATTGCTTTAATATCAAATCAAAATTATTTTATATCTCCGTCATCAAATATGTCGCCACACTCAGGGCAGAATTTTGGTGGAGCTTTTGGGTCCTCTGGTTCCCAACCGCATTTATCACATTTATATGTTGGTTCGCCGGCAGGTTTTTTGCTTCCGCACTCTGCGCAGAACTTACCTTTGTTAACAGAACCGCAAGAGCAAGTCCAGCCGTCGGCTTGTACTGGTTTTGGGCTTCCGCACTCTGCACAGAATTTACTTGTGTTTCCTTCTTTTCCACAAGAGCAACTCCAGCTATCTGCCGCAGGCGCTTGAGGTACAGGAGCCTGTGGTGCGGGTTGCTGATACTGTTGAGGAGCCGCTTGTTGTTGATATTGAGGTTGTTGACCCATTGCATATAGGTTTTGTGCGTTCATGCCGCCACCCATTCCTTGAGCCATTCCCATGCCCATAAACCCTGTCATTGCACCGCCTTGGTTTTTCGCCGCATCTTGCATAGCCTGAGCCTGAGCACCAACTAGATGAGCCGCTGCCATGTTAGGATTTCTAAATGTAGCATTTCTTTGTAGTTCTTTTATCATGTCTTCGTCTTCTTCGGAAGCCTTTACAGATGAAACGCCAAAAGACTGAATTTTAATACCGCGAAGCTCTCCCCATTTTTTAGAAAGTACTTCATTTAAAGCGTCGGCAAGCTCCATAGTATGTCCTGGAAGCGAACTGTAGCGTATACCCATGTCAGAAATTTTTGCAAAAGCAGGTTGTAAAGCCGTCATAAGCTCACTTTTTAGCTGGCTGTCGATTTGCCCTCTGTTGTAATCATCGCTTACATTTCCGCAAACATTGGTATAAAACAGTAGTGGATCAAAAATTTTGTAAGAGTATTCGCCGTGACAGCGAATAGATATATCAACATCAAGTCCTATATTTGTGTCCACAACCCTAAAGGGAACAGGACTAGGTGTGCCGTATTTATTGCCTAAAATTTCTTTAGTATTAAAGTAATACACGCGTTGGTCTTTTCCCGCTTGACCACCAAAGGCGAAACGCTCGCCTATATTTGAAAATGACTTCTTAATATTATCGCCTAAATCACCCTCAAAGATTGAAGGCTCTGACGATGTGTCATAGGTAAACTCGCCTGGTGTAGCGCAAAGCTCTACTACTTTACCATTATCTACAATTATCATGCATTGTCCATCGGCAACGGCTATTCTAGAACCATTGCTTATAACATTGTCTTCCCCTTTAGTGTTTGAGCTTCTACCACTTGTTTTTTTCTCGCCTTTTCTAACAAGAACAGAGCTATCCATTGCCTCGCAATAAAAGTATTCTTTCCACTGATCTGCAAGCACTCCGCCTGCCGCTCCGACGATTGCCTTAATAAGTCCCATAAATATAACCTCCATAATCTATTTTTTTGTAATATTATCTATATTATATACTATATTATTTATATTGTACAGAGGAATTTTTATTAATTGAAAATTGAGAATTGAAAGTTGAGAATGAATGTGAAAACGCCTTGCGTTTTTTAGATTGTATAATGTAGGGGGCGACCATTGGTCGCTAGCAACGTTTCCACAAAATTCCCATTTATGACGTAGGGGCGAACCTGTGTGTTCGCCCGAAATTCACCGCAAAACCCAAGGCAAGAGCAGAGCCCTTGCCCTACCGTTTTCCAAGATATAGCTTCTTTTTCTTTGGCATTATTATTTCGTCTGTCGTCACTTTGTAAATTTTTGCTAAGATTGCAATCGCTTGTATACTCGGCTGTGTTTTCCCCGTTTCATAATAGGTATAAGCCGAACGTGTTACATTTAGATACATCGCAACTTCACTCTGTGTCATTTTGTTTTTCTCTCGCAATCTTTTCAACCTATGTCCAAGTTCCTTGTTATTCATAACAATCGCCTCCATTTAGTGCTTATAGGTACTATTTTATTCGTACTATCATTAAAATACTGTAAAGTCAATAGTACTATAAAGTATTAGGAGTGATGTTATGCTTTTCCCACGACTTCGAGATTTGAGAGAAGATATGGATTTAAATCAAACCGCGGTTGCAGATATTTTAGGTATTTCACAAACCGTATATTCAAGATATGAAAGAGGTTATCAGGCAATACCCGTTATGCATTTGATTAAATTAGCCGATTTTTACAAAACCTCCACAGATTATATACTTGGAAGAGTTAAGTACAAGTAATGAATAATTAATAGTTAATAATTTAGTGAAAACCCTTCAGTTTTTTCGATTTTATAATGTAGGGAGTGACGCCTTCGTCGCTTAGCAATGTTTGGTGGATATCTCACAGGTGCCGATGACCGCCCCTACAGGCGTAAAACTTAAATTTAGATGTAGGGGCGACCATTGGTCGCCAGCAATGTTTCCACAAAATTCCCATTTATGACGTAGGGGCGAACCTGTGTGTTCGCCCGAAATTCACCGCAAAACCCAAGGCAAGAGCAGAGCCCTTGCCCTACGGTTTTAAATAAAAAAACTCTTGCCTTTGACACTAAATCTATGTTATAATTTTAACATATCGTCCAACACTAAAGTTTAACTAAGGTTAAGGACTGCCAAAAGACAAAATCGCTCTAAAGTGCAGAGGTTTCCTTTGCGACAAAGACGGCTTTTCAAATTTAAAATCAATTAGAAATTTGTATTACGCTGTACTTTTACTAGTATAGCTTTTTTTGTCTAAAAATTTAATTTAAGAAAGAGGAAATTGTATGAAAAAAATTATATCAATTTTAATGGTAGCTTTAATGCTATCTCTGTCAGCTTGTAGCACAGCACCACAAAGCTCTAGCTCAAGCGAAGCTTCACAAAGCGAGAGCGAAATTGCTAGCGAAAGCACTAGTGAGAGCACTAGCGAAAGCACCGCCGAAACACTAGACACAAAACCTACTGTAAACCTTGCAGGCATGACAGGCCCTACAACAATGGGTATGGTTCAGCTTTTAGAGGAAAACGAAGCAGCAAACGCTGACAATGTATACAACTTTACACTTGCTGGCACACCAGATGAAATCACACCTAAACTTATTCAAGGTGAGCTTGACATTGCTGCCGTTCCTGCAAACCTTGCCTCTACCCTTTACAATAATACTGAGGGTGAAATTGCGGTAATCGCAATTAACAGCCTTGGCGTGTTATACATCGCAGAAGTAGGCGACAGCATTACATCTGTAGAAGATTTAAAAGGCAAAACTATTTTGGCAACGGGTAAAGGATCTACTCCTGAATACACATTAAGATATATACTGTCTCAAAACGGTATTGACCCTGACACAGATGTTACCATAGACTGGAAATCAGAATCTGCCGAAATCGTAGCTCATCTACAAGAGAGCTCAGAGGGTGTCGTAGCACTTTTACCTCAACCGTTTGCAACAGTAGCACAAAGCAATGTCGAGGGCTTAAACATTGTTTTAGACATGACAGAAGAATGGGAAAAACTTGATAACGGCAGCCAACTTGTTACAGGTGTGTTTGTTGCAAGAAAAGAGTTTATCGAAAATAATCCTGAGGCAGTGGCAAATTTCATTGCCGATTACGAGGAATCAGCGGCGTTTGTAAACGCAAATCCTGCAGAAGCATCTGTAATGATTGAAAAATATGGCATAACATCAGCAGCTGTTGCGGAGAAAGCAATACCACTTGCAAGCATAACCGACCTTACAGGCGAGGACATGAAAAATGCGATAAGCGGTTATCTACAAGTTTTATTTGACCAAAATGAAGCATCAATAGGCGGTGCAATACCTGCCGACGATTTCTACTATGAAGGCTAAAATTATTATAAAGAAAAGTATAGCGTGGGTATTTGCCATAGGTTTATGGCAAATATCCGCTATGCTTATAGACAGACAAATCCTTTTGGTCTCTCCGATTGATGTCATGCACAGACTTTCAAGCCTTGTGTTCGAGCCTGACTTTTGGAGCTCTGTAGGATTTTCGTTTTTAAGAATTATATCTGGATTTTTGATGTCACTTATTGTAGGCATTGTCCTTGCTGTGATAAGTTCAAAGTTTGAATTTTTCAAATTCATGCTAGAACCATTTATAACCATAATAAAAGCAGTGCCCGTTGCATCTTTTATTATACTTGCGCTCATTTGGTTAAACTCTTCAAGCCTTGCAGTTTTCATATCATTTTTGATGGTTTTGCCGATAATTTACACTAATATTTTAAATGGGCTTTTAGCGACAGATAAAAAAATGCTTGAAATGGCAAAAAGTTTCAGTGTAAGCTTTAACAAGAAGGTAAAGTATATATACTTGCCACACATAAGACCTTATTTTATTTCTGCCTGTAGCCTAGGCCTTGGACTTTCTTGGAAAGCGGGTATAGCCGCCGAGATAATCGGAATACCACAGGGCTCTATGGGCGAAAAGCTATATAGCGCAAAAGTGCTCTTAAACACACCGGATTTATTTTCTTGGACAGTGGTAATAGTAATCGCCAGTATAATCTTTGAAAAATTTTTCTCGCTTTTGGTAAAATGTATTTACAAAAGTGCCGATAAAAATTTGTGAGGTGCAGTATGGATATTATTTTTGAGAATGTAAAAAAAAGCTTTGGCGATAAACTTGTGTTAAACGATTTTAATTTAAAGCTTAAAGAAAACGAAATTTCCTGTATTATGGGAAGTTCTGGCAGTGGAAAAACTACAATAATAAATCTAATCTTAGGTTTTTTAAAGCCCGATGCTGGCAAAATAACGGCACCGAATAAATTTTCTGTAATGTTCCAAGAGGACAGACTGTGTGAGGACTTTACAGCTATAGACAATATTGCAATGGTTTTCAAGAAACCGAATTATACTGAAATAAAGTCTCATCTAGCGCAAATCGGAATAGATGACGAGTACAAGGCAGTAAAAGACTTTAGCGGTGGAATGAAGCGCCGTGTGGCACTTGTTAGAGCCTTAATGTTTGACAGTAAAGTAATTATACTTGACGAGCCTTTCAAAGGCTTGGACGAAGACACAAGAAAGCTATGCATAGACTATATTTTAAAACACAGAGACAACCGCACACTTGTTATGATAACTCACCATTTAGAAGAGGTCGAGCTTATGGGTGGCAAGGTAATTTCTATTTAATTTAAAAAAGAGGTGTAACGAAATTTTCATTTCGTTGCACCTCTTTACTTTATTAACTATCAATTACTAAACATTTCTCTAATATTAGGTACTTTCAAAAATAATGTTAGTACTAAACTAAGCGCTGTTATACCTGCTAGGAATGTATATAACTCCTGTGTGCCAAGTCCATATGCTATGGTTCCGCCTAGATTTTGAAACGCCAGCCCTCCTATAGACATAAACGCAGAGGAAATTCCAAGGGCAGTAGACGTAAGTTTCGGGCTCACTAAATTTGACACGACCTTTAAGTTTAGCATAGTAAATAGCATTGATGGAATTGACTTAAACATCAAGGTTATACCCACTACTATTATAATATTATTTGAAAATCCGTAAAATAAAAACGGTGTTGCAAGTAGCACATGTGCGATAATTACTAAATTTCTGCTAGAGTATTTATCCATAAATTTATAAGCGAACAACAACATAGGAATTTCTATCGCTGTACCCAAAAACAGCACTGTTCCAACCACACCCAAATCCATTCCAAGCTCTGAAAGCAAAACTGGTATATAGGTCATATGCACTCCATTTGCCCCTAAAAATAAAAACACTATAAAAAGATATAGTATGTAATGTGGAGTTTTTAAAAAATCTCTAAGCTTTGGTTTAACATTCACAGTATCTTTTAGCTTTTCTTTTGCTATTGGCTCTGTTCCCAAAATGCCTACTACTGTAAGAAGCGTGGTTATTAGCAAGAGCACAAACAAATACTGGCTTGGCAAATACTGTAGTATAAGTCCCGCAATTTGTATTGCACTTGCAAAACCTAAGGTACCCCACACTCTAACCGAGCCATATCTGTATTTACAAAGTCCTGCCATTCTTTCCAAAACAGGGCTCATCGAGCATATGCCTGTCATTATAAATCCGTTTAAGAGAAATAAAATCCACGTCTCCCTTGCAAATGAAAACGCAATACCCAACACACCTGCGGATATCAGCAGAACGCCACCTAGACGTTTTGGATTTTTGACCTTGTCGTTTAAAAATCCTACAATTGGCATACATATAATCGAAAAAAGGCTAGACGACGATACGATAAACGACATCTCCGACGGATTTTTTCCTATACCCGTAAGATAAACGCTCAAAACTGACGAAAACACCGACATTGAAAAATAGAAAAAGAACAAAGTTATAGAGTAGCTCGCATAACTGCCCTTATACCTATTTATTAAACCTAACAAAACATCACTCCTAAATATTATGATTTACTATACTTATAATATAGTAAAAACCCTCAAACTCATATGATAAACTTATATTAAAATCGTATTTTTCTATTTTCATTGTAATATCTATTAATCTTTTGACTTAGTTAAAGACGAAATTGTTAGTGCGACATATATACTAAACAGTGAAATAAATAGCATATGCCCATATTGACCTGTAAGCAATACGTATGGCAAGAAAGGTTCAACGATAAATATTAACAGCATTAAAATAATGCAAATACATTTACTTAATAATGTAATAATGAAATTCTTTCTACCGTGAATATAGTTAACGCGCTCAATATATATGGTATATATAATTATGGCAAGCATTATATATCCAAATAGAAAAAAGATATTAGTCATATACCGCTGTGTAAAGTTTTCAATATACGCTACAGATGTGACAATGAGAATCATCAGAACAATTGGTAAAACTGTCAAGGTTAAAAAGCTCAAATATTTTTTCATAGTGCCCTCCATTCATCATGAAACTTTAGTTTATTATATTTTTTATTTATTATAACTTCATTGTATTTCTAGAAATAACAAATGTCAATAAGAAAGCTAAAAATATTTCCCACCTGCGCGATTTACTAAAATAGAAGCAAACCATGCCTTTAATAAGGAAACCCCCGACGAGGGTTTCCCTCTTGAAATGTCCACTGGACATTTCAATT
>CAYJIA010000014.1:0-41533 GCA_964370115.1 uncultured Eubacteriales bacterium | reverse complement strand
GTAAACCTCACTGGCGACCAATGGTCGCCCCTACACTTACATTTAATGTTTTCTGTCGTAGGGGCGGTCATCGGCCGCCCGAAATTTTCCACAATTTTAAATTCACGTCGTAGGGGCGGATTCCATATCCGCCCGAAATTTTACATAAATCTTTCGGGGCGGTGACATGTTCCTTACAATCGAAAAATTTATCATTATAACGTATATTCTCGATTGAAAAAAATTTCACAATCCCATTGAAATAGGTTCTAATTTATGCTATTATATATGTGAAACTGATAAAATGCCGTAAAATGGCGTTTTTTAATAAATTTATATCAGTTAAGTTATTTATCAAAGAGAATGAAAGGAGGTAACTCAATGGGAGATGTGCCTATTTGGCTGGTCGTTGTTATGGGAATTTCAACAGTTTTCGTTTGTCTTGTAGCTCTTATTTTCATCATTAAGATCTATAGTGCAATAGTAAAGGCTTTTGTAAAAGAACCTGCACAAAAACCAACCGCTGCTACTCCTACACCGGCAGTAGCCACTGCTTCACCGTCGCCTATAGCGCCTGTTGCAAACAAAAGTCAACTGCTCGCAGTGATTGGTGCGGCAATAGCGGAAGATCTTAAGACAGATATTTCACGCTTAAGAATTCATTCAATATCGCAGGTATCAGGCAGTGCACCTACAAGCAAACAAGCTTTGGTTGCAGCAATTGGTAGTGCGATAGCCACAGATATGGGAACAGATGTTTCACATGTCAAAATTCATTCTATTAAAAAAATTTAATTTCATCAATTTGAAAGGACGCTAATTTTATGAGAAAATACAATGTAAACGTAAACGGAACAACTTATGAGGTAACAGTAGAGGAAGTAGTAGGCGGCAGCGCTCCAGTAGCAGCAGCACCTGCACCAGTAGCGGCAGCTCCTGCACCAGCAGCAGCACCAGCTGGCGGAACTTCAGTTAACAGCCCAATGCCTGGCAACATCATTTCAGTTAATGTAAATGTTGGCGACACAGTAGCAGAAGGACAAGTTGTAATGGTACTAGAAGCTATGAAAATGGAAAACGAAATTGTAGCACCAAAAGCTGGTAAAGTTTCTTCAGTAGCAGTAGCTAAAGGCGCAACTGTTGAAAGTGGAGCACTTCTTTGCGTTATAGCTTAATTAAATTTTAAGATATAATATAAAAAAATAAGGAGTGCAAAACAAATGGAAGCTATTACAAACTTTTTAGAGCAAACCGGTTTTGCTCAAATAACAGACAATCCTTTAAACCTTGTAATGATAGCTCTGTCATGTTTCTTGCTATATCTTGCAATTGTAAAAAAATACGAACCATTACTTTTACTTCCAATCGCTTTTGGTATGCTTTTAACTAACTTACCAGGCGCTGGACTTTTCCACCCTGAATTATTTGCAGAGGGACATGTTCACTGGGAGCTGTTCGCAGCGGGTGATGGTGTAGGACTTATTGACTATCTATATTTAGGAGTAAAGCTTGGAATTTATCCATCACTTATATTTATAGGTGTTGGCGCTATGACAGACTTCGGACCGCTTATTGCAAATCCAAAAAGCTTACTTTTGGGCGCGGCAGCACAAATCGGTATCTTTGTAACATTTATAGGAGCTACTATGATGGGCTTTACCCAAGCAGAAGCAGGTTCTATAGGTATTATAGGTGGAGCCGACGGACCTACAGCTATTTATCTAACTAGCCAGTTAGCACCTCATCTTTTAGGCGCTATCGCAGTTGCTGCTTACTCATACATGGCTTTGGTTCCAGTTATCCAACCACCAGTTATGAAGCTTTTGACATCAAAACAAGAGCGTCAAATCGAAATGAAACAACTAAGAACAGTTACAAGAACAGAAAAGGTTTTATTCCCTATCATCGTAACAATATTTGTATCTATGTTACTACCATCAGCGGCTCCTCTAGTTGGTGCCTTAATGCTTGGTAACCTAATGCGCGAGAGCGGTGTTGTTGAAAGACTTAGCAAGACAGTTCAAAACGAGCTTATGAATATCGTAACAATTTTCCTAGGAATTTCAGTTGGTGCTACTGCTACTGCTGAAGCTTTCCTAAAACTAGAAACAATACAAATCATGATTATGGGTATGGTTGCTTTTGCTATAGGTACTGCTTCAGGCGTATTGCTTGCAAAACTTATGAACCTATTTGTAAAAGATAAAATCAATCCACTAATAGGATCTGCTGGTGTTTCAGCTGTTCCTATGGCTGCAAGGGTTTCACAAATGGTGGGGCAAAAAGAGAAGCCAACTAACTTCTTACTAATGCACGCTATGGGTCCAAACGTTGCCGGTGTTATCGGTTCAGCGGTTGCAGCAGGCGTATTCATGGCACTGTTTTCATAATAATTATTTAAAATTACTCTTCGGTAAATGATCCGATGAAAGGAACGAGATTATGGCAAAAAATCCATTAAAAATTACTGATACTATTCTTCGTGACGCCCACCAATCTCAAGCCGCAACACGTATGAGAATTGAGGACATGCTACCAGCTTGTGAAATTCTTGATGACGCTGGTTACTGGTCTTTAGAGTGTTGGGGTGGAGCTACATTTGATGCTTGTATGAGATTTTTGAATGAAGATCCATGGGAAAGACTAAGAGCGCTTAAAAAAGCAATGCCTAAAACTCCTCTTCAAATGCTTTTAAGAGGACAAAATATTCTAGGTTACAAACACTATGCTGACGATATGGTTGAGCAGTTTTGTAAAAAATCAATCGAAAACGGCATAAATGTAGTTCGTATTTTCGATGCTCTTAATGACACAAGAAACATGGCGGCTGCCATGAAATACACAAAACATTACGGTGGTATTTGTGAAACAGCTATCAGCTACACAACAAGCCCCGTTCACAGCGAGCAATACTTTATTGAACTTGCTATGAAACTTGAAGAGATGGGTGCAGATGTTATTTGTATTAAAGACATGGCAAACCTACTTCTTCCATACGATGCATTTAGCCTTGTTAAAAAGTTAAAAGAAAAAGTAGGCGTGCCTATTCATCTTCATACTCATAACACATCAGGTACAGGCGACATGACAAACCTTATGGCTGCTCAAGCCGGTGTTGACATCGTTGACTGTGCACTTTCTCCAATGGCTAACGGTACAGCTCAACCTGCTACAGAGTCTATGGTTGCTACTCTAAAAGGTACAAGCAGAGACACAGGTATTGACCTTGCTAAACTTTCAGAGGCAGCTGCTCACTTTAGAAATGTTGCTACAAAACTAAAAGATGAAGGTTTCCTTGATCCTAAAGTTTTAAGTGTTGACACAAACACACTTTTATACCAAGTACCAGGCGGTATGCTTTCAAACCTTATCTCTCAGCTTAAACAAGCTAATGCTGAAGATAAATACTATGACGTTTTGGCTGAAATCCCAAGAGTTAGAGAAGACTTTGGTTACCCACCACTAGTTACTCCAACAAGCCAAATCGTTGGTTCTCAAGCCGTATTTAACATCATCTCAGGTGGTCGTTATAAAATGGTTACTAAAGAGTCAAAAGGTCTTCTAAGAGGCGAGTACGGACAACTTCCTGCTCCTGTAAATGAAGATGTTAGAAAACAATGCATAGGCGATGACGAAGTTATCACTTGCCGTCCTGCTGACCTTCTAACACCAGAGCTTGAAAACTACAAAAAAGAGCTTGGCGATATAGCAAAATGCGAAGAAGATGTTCTAAGCTATGCTCTATTCCCACAAGTTGCTCTAAAATTCTTTGAAACAAGAGACAACCCACAAGCTGCAGCTCCAGCGGCGGCTCCTGCTCCAAAAGCAGCAGCACCTGCTCCAGCACCACAAGCGGCTCCAGTAGCTGCTCCTGCACAAGGTGGCGTAAGAAATCTTTACATCGAGGATTTAACAGGTTCACTTTAATAAATGAATTTGTAACACCCTAACGTATTAGACGGATAGTATCATACTATCCGTCTTTTCTGTTTATAATGATTATTGCTAGATATGTGATGCTCGCCATTTCATTCTTCTTGCATTTAGGTTTTTATCACTGTATAATTGTGATAAAGACTATTTGTATACTGATTGGTGGGAGATTATGAGAGAAACAGTGAAATTAAATGGAATAAACTTGTGGTATGAAACATTTGGCAGTGAGCAAAATAGTGCTGTAATATTTATTGCAGGTGCAATGGCTCCAGCTACATTTTGGGACAATGAGTTTTGCATAAAATTATCGCAAAACCATTTTATTATTCGTTTTGATAATAGGGACTTTGGATATTCAACACATTTTGATGAAACAACGCCACCTCCATATACAATTTACGATATGGTGGAAGATACAAAATGTTTATTAGATTATTTAAAAATAGAAAAAGCACATATTGTCGGACATTCGTTAGGTGCTTCTATTGCACAGTTATTTGCAGTTAGATACTTTAACAGGGTGCTATCTCTAACAGCAATATCATCTCCAATTATAGCAAAAGGAACTTTGGAATTTGTCGGGACATCTGATGAAATATTAACCAATATGTGGAATGTTCTGGCAAGCAACCCTTGTCATCAAGATTTTGAGAGTGGGCTTAATGGCTTTCTTCCAAGTTATCGTTTTTTAAATGGCAAAAAGGAATTTGATATTGATATGGCAACTGAATATATTCGAAGAATTTATGACACTGAAACTATAATAAGACCACATCTTAATCATACAAATATTCAAAATAATTTAGAAGATATTTATGAAAAATTGAGCTTGCTTTCAATGCCTATTACATTTATTTATGGTGGTGAAGATTATCTTGCAGCAAGCCCTATAAACACAAAAATCCTTGCAAATTCACTTGATAATTCAAAATATATCGAACTGGAAGATGTCGGGCATATGTTTTTAAATAGAGCTGTTTGGGAAGATATGTACTCGTTGTTAACTGATAGCTTTAAGCAATTATTATAAGCACACTCTGTGTGTAAAAATTTAAATAGGGAGTTAAGCTATACGCTTAACTCCCTATTTATGTTTTATTAGAAATCGCTAGTGTTTAGATTTTCATCTTGTTTTGAAGCTTTTGTAGCAATTATAGTTGTTACTACTTGTGCTGCAAGCACTACTGCAAATACTACTGTCCACATGTCAACCATAGCCATTACACCGCTAAAGTCTTGTGTTGTTAGAAGTAATACCACTGCTGCTGCTAGAGGAATTAAGCTTAATAATTTTAATCCTAATCCGCCTTTGCCTTTTGCAAAGTGTGATACTATAAGAGCTAGTGCCATTACTGCTGTAATAACTGCTGCTATAATGTTTACTAGTGCAAAGCTTGAATTACCTGAAAGTAAATCATCTGCTGAGGCTGTAGGTGATTGCTCATCTTCAATCTCAATTGTGCCATCTTCGCCGTCCTCAGGTGTCACATCTTGTACAGTTGTTTCAGTTTCTTCTTCGTCTTCGTCTTCGTCGTCTTCAGGAGCACCGGCGCCTGGAGCTTCATCGTCTTCTATTGTCTCAAGTTCATCGTCTGTTGTATCATCATCGCCAGCGTCACCGCCTGTTGTATTTCCGCCTGTTGTGCCTGTGTCATCGCCGCCACTTGTGCTTGAGCTTGACTCGTCTTGACTGCTTGAACTTGATTCGTCTTCACTGCTTGAGCTTGATTCGTCTTCACTGCTTGAACTTGACTCGTCTTCACTGCTTGAGCTTGACTCGTCTTCACTGCTTGAGCTTGATTCATCTTCACTGCTTGAGCTTGACTCGTCTTCACTGCTTGAGCTTGATTCGTCTTCACTGCTTGAGCTTGACTCGTCTTCACTGCTTGAGCTTGACTCGTCACTCTCTATAACAAGAGTTCCTTTGCCTTGCTCTACAATTGTAAAGTTTACTGTTCCTGATTTTAGCTCAGGTGTAATTTCGTTGCCGTTTGCTTTAAGTTCAATTGAACCTCTAGCCTCTGCCATAAGCTCGTCGCTTAAAGTAGGCCCGTAAATAGTGAACATTGATTGGTCTATAGACTGACCATCTTTAATAGTTTGGTTATCTGCGCCCACGTTTAGTTCGATAGGATCGATAACTAAATCTAACTCACCTGTTACTATTTTATACTCTTTACCAAAGATTGTTAGGTAAATATCAAATGTAGTGGTGTTATCTTCGTCTGCATTTTTAGCAACAAAGTTTCCACCGAAAGCAAATTTTACATATTCACAGTTTAAACCAGCAATAGCCGATGTAAGCTCTGAAAGTGTCATTGTGTTTGCTGTGTTTAGTAAATCTTCAACTTTTACTATCTCGCCTGTGATTTTATCAATCTCGCCATTTAGTACAGTTTCTGCTCTATTTTTAAGTGAATCTGCATTTGTTATAGAGCTTAAAATGTATCCTTCAACATTTGTCATGTCTACATTTACTTTTGCAAGTAAATCAGAAAGTTTGTCGTATGCTACTTTAACGTCTTGTGGAATGTTATCCATTACTAAATCCATAAGAACGATATCAGAAATCGCTGTGACATCAAATCCGTCTACTGCTGTTTTTGCCTGTGCTGTAAGAGCAAGAAGTTTTTCAACATAGCCCAACTCTTCTACACTAAAGATTTTTCCGTCATAAGTTTTAGAAACTTCGCCTAGGTCTACTTCTACTGGGAAAGTAGAGTTTACATCTGCAAGTACTTTTTCGATAACTTTAGAAAGCTCTGTTTCTAGTGTGTCAAGTTTTCCGTTTAGTATTTCTTCAAGTTTATCAACTTCGCCCATTAGTAACTCTAAAGCTTTACCTGCAAGATTTTCAAGTTTTTCGTCAAGCACTGTAAGCGTGCTATCTAGTAAGCCCTCTAATGTGTCTTTAAATATTCCATCTTGGAAACCGTCAATGATATCTTCTGCAGTTTCTTTTAACTCTAAGATAATATCAACCGCTTTTTCGATTTGCTCTATAATCTCGCCTAAGTTTTCTGGTTTTAAATCTGTAAGCGCTTTAAGGATTGAGTCCATTCCGTTTTCGGCTTCTTCTTTTAAAGCTTCAAGTGCTTTTTCTGCAAGGTCGCAAGCTTTTTCTTCTAATATATCAAGAAGTCTATCAAATGCGGCGCCTGCATAATCTTCTAGTACATCTTTGATAGCATCAAAGTCTATGCCTTCGATTTTATCAATGATAGGTTTAAGTGTGTCTATTTTTCCGCCTAGGAACTCTTCTACATCTGCTTTAGTCTCAAGAATTTCTTCTTTAATTCTTTCAAGCTCTGTAACAAATGCATTGTAGTCGCTTGTGCCTTTTTCAATTAGGTCGCTAATTTCTTTTTCTAGTTCTGCGATTTTACCATCTACAAAGTCCATTGCATCTTTTATGTCTTCACCAATTGCTCCATAGTAAGGATCCTGTGACATTGGTAAAACTGTAACCGCGTAGTTTGAGTTTAATGTAGTTGTTTTGTCGACGTTTAGTACATCTGATTTTAGCATTTCTTTTACTGTGTCTGTAAGAAGTGCGTAGTTTAATGCGCCAACTGTTGTATAGTGGTCAGCCATAATTTGCGACTCCATTATTCTTGGGTCAAGTGTTATGTATAGTCCACCATTTGTTGTAAAGTCATTTGCATTGTCGTCATAATAGATAGTTACAGGAAGTTCTTTAACACCCGCTGTAAATGTTGCTAAAGGCACAGATACAGGAAGTGTAACTGTAATATCGTCTAGGCCTAGGAAGCCTAAAGCTGTATCGCCTAGTAGTTGTTTTGCACTTATTGTAAATGCAAGTTCTACTGAAAGAGTAAGAGTTGTGCTCTCGCCTGCCTCGTCGGTATTAGATAGGCCTGCGCCTGTTTCAGTTATTTTTAAAGAGAAAGTTGTTGTGCCAAAACTATTAAGTGTATTCATTATATCTTCATAAGTTTGACCTGCACCGTCTACTGTGCCTGTAACTGAAGAAATAAGTCCGTTTACTTGATTTATTACTTTATTTATCTCGTCAGAGATTTTGTTTGAAATGTCAATGCTGTTACCGCCTACATCAACAGAACCAGGAATAGTTGGTAAAGTTAAACCGCTTGGCAGTCCTGATGTAATGCCACCGACTTTACTTTCTAATTCTTCAAGAGCATCGACAATTTTGCTTAACATATCGTTTGTAAACGATGTCATTTCGCTACCCTCAAGGTCTGCAAACGCTCTGCCGTCATATTCTTTATAGAAAGAACCTAGGTCTATTGCATTTGGGAGATAATTTTTAATTACACTATTAATTTGATTTTCTATAACACCAACAGCAGCGTCAACAAAAGTACTGTTAAGGTGTGTACCTTTTTGTTGTTCTATAGTGTAGTTGTTATTTAATGGTGATACGTCAACTGAGATTTCACCATTTGAAGAAACAAGTTGCAAGTTAGCATTTTTAAGCTCCGCTATCATTGCATCGCTTGTTGTGCTTGGTACTGCTAGGTAGAAGCCTAAAAGATTTGTTCCAAAATTAGGAACGCTACCCTCTTTATAAACCGCATATCCTTTTGTGTTATCAAGATTACCTAGTTGGCCGCTCACAACAGCGTTTACTCCGCCGTAAGGAGCTATGCTTACTGTTTGTGTAAAGTCGATATCATATGACGCATACGTAAGATCATCGTTACCGCTAAGATTTAATGAAAGAGTGTAAGTACCACTGTTTTTCATCTCGCTCTCTGAGACCACTACTTTATCAATTGTAATTTTACTTTCATGTGCTGAAAGCTCGCTTGGAAGAGCCGCTTTCGCGTCTACAACAAATTTAGCTTTTGCATCCGCTGTTTTATCTTGTGTATCGTAAGTATATGTCGCATTCTCTGTAAGGTTTATATCCTTTACATAATTAGTTTGTCTAAGTGCTGTAAGTGTTCCTGTCTTTACAGTCGTACCTGTTAGTGTGTAGTTACTGTTTGAAACTGTTGCGACTGTAATATCAGGTGTGATTGTAAATGTTTGGTTTTCACTATTTGGTGTTGCATAGTTTGTAGAATAAGTAACACCACTTAAAGTAACTGTATCACTTGGTAGAACACCTTCAAGTGTGTAACCGAACTCAACACCACTTGTGTCGGCTGAATTAACTTGAATTTCTTCATTCGTAGCCGTGACCGATGTAATTGGTCTTTGTGTTATTGTGTAGGTGTAAAGGAATATGTTTCCTATTTGTGTATCACCAATCCATGTTGTCAATTCTATGTTCATATAGACACTGTGTACTCCAACATCAGTTTCTGTATGACCACTTAAAGTGGCATTTAAACCATTACCAAATTTTGAATATCTATCAATTTGTGCTTCAATATCGGTTAACGATTTTCCACCAAAATCCATACCATTGATAATTTTCTTAACAGTTGTATTGCTTATGGATTTAAGTAACTCACTTTTTACCACATCGCCAGTGTTTGGCACTTCGTAGGTTGTTCCGTCGTATACTTTTGTATACCCCGTCCCGCTCGCGAATACTGGTAGGACTGTTGATATTTGTGTGAATAGTAGCAATACTGCCATAAACACACTGGCAAGCCGTAAAGCTTTACCCCGTTTTAATGTTTTTTGCATTGTAACTTTACCCTCTCTCTTTTCTTATAATATTATTACCGTAGATTTTAGCACAAATTTCATAATTTTGCAATAGTTTTTTAACATTTTACAACAATAAAATTGAGCGCTAAATCTTTGCTTATATTAACTAGGATACATCTCGGCTGGAAAAAGTTTACATTTTTTTAAAAAAATTTTATAAAGTGTAAATTTAGCACATTTTACATAAAATTCATTGCTTTAATGTGTTAAATTTTAACTTTTGCCAATTTTATAAGAAATATCATATATATTATTGTATTTATGCAGAATTTATGGTATAATGCTTAAAATTTTCTATTTACAAGGAGGGTTTAGGTTATGAAGCTTAGCGGTTCTCATATTATTGCAGAAATACTTTTAGAACAAGGCACTGACACGGTTTTTGGATATCCCGGTGGTACTATACTCAATGTCTATGACGTTTTGTATGAATATAGCGATAAAATCAAGCATATTCTCACTTCTCATGAACAACATGCCGCCCATGCCGCAGACGGCTATGCGAGGGCTACAGGCAAAACAGGCGTGGTTTTTGCCACTAGCGGACCTGGGGCTACAAACCTTGTAACCGGTATAGCCACTGCATTTTTGGACAGTATACCTATGGTTGCCCTTACCTGTAATGTTCCAAGCTCACTAATAGGCAGTGATGCCTTTCAAGAAGTGTGCATAACAGGCGTGACAATGCCAATTACAAAGCATAATTTCCTTGTAACGGACATAAACGACTTAGCCTCTGCACTAAGAGATGCTTTTAGAATAGCATCAAGCGGACGTAAAGGCCCTGTACTTGTCGACATTACAAAAGACGTTACTTCTCAGCTTGCTGAGTTCACTCCATGTAAGAAAACTGCCGAGGTTTCGCAAGTTATCGAGTGCAACGACGATTTAAGTAAAGTCGCAGAACTTGTCAACTCTGCAAAACAGCCTGTCGTTTACTTTGGCGGTGGCGTTGCAAGTGCCGACGCAGGCGACGAGCTCCGAGAGCTACTGCGTAAAGCAGATATACCTGCCACCTATACAATGATGGCCGCCGGTGTTTTAAGCCATGACGACAAACACAGTCTAGGGCTCATTGGAATGCACGGCTCTGTAGCATCAAATAAATCTGTAGACAGCGCAGACCTAGTAATAGCGCTTGGCACAAGATTTAGCGACAGGGTTGCACAAAACATGAATAAATTTGCAAAAGATGCAACTATCATCCAAGTCGACATAGATAAAAGTGAAATCAATAAAAATATTTTAATAGATGTCAGCATAGTAAGCGATGTAAAGGCTTTTCTAAAAAAACTGATACCTTTAATAAAGGAACAAAAACGAGATGAGTGGCATTCAAAAATTAGCGAGTGGAAAAATGTGAAGAGTGGTTCACTTGCCGACGACTGCGACTTGCATCCTAAGGATATAATCTCTAGTGTATGTGATTTAACCGACAAAGAAACAATATATGTAACCGATGTCGGCCAGCACCAAATGTGGGCCGCGCAGTACCTAAAGCACCAAAACACAAAGAGCTTTATAACAAGCGGTGGTCTTGGAACAATGGGATTTGGTTATGGTGCCGCGATAGGCGCACAGATTGCATGTCCCGAAAAAAGGGTAATCCACTTTACAGGCGATGGTTCTTTCCATATGAATTTAGCCGAAGCTTGTACAGCCGTCAGCAATGATTTGCCAATTATAACAGTTATTATGAATAACTCAGTTTTGGGAATGGTTTACCAGTGGCAAAGAGTTTTTTTTAAAGACAGATTTTGCTCTACTACTCCAGAAAGAAAAACAGACTTTGTTAAAATCATAGATGGTTTTGGCGGCAAAGGATTTAGAGCCACCACTATTGAAGAATTTGAAGAGGCTTTTAAAGCCGCTCTACTTTACAACGGTCCAGTTTGGATAGAATGTGTAATTTCGAGAAAAGAAATGGTACTGCCAATGATACCGACAGGTGGTACAGTACACGATATGATTATAGGTTAAGGAGGCGTGATTTGTGAATAGACATAAAGAAAATCTAAAGCGAGAAGTCATTAGTATATTTGTCGATAACCACGCAAATGTTTTAAACCGCATAGTAAGCCTTTTTGGGCGACGTGGTTTTAACATAGACTCCCTCACCGTGTGTGCAACAGACAATGAAAAACTTTCAAGAATCACCATAGTGTTTTACGCAACAGAGCAAAGTTTGCACCAAATAATAACGCAAACAGAAAAACTCGAAGTAGTGCGTGACATATTTGTTTTAGAGGACAATACAAGCCTTTTACGTGAAATTCTGCTTGTAAAGCTCATATCAAACGATGAAGTTCGCTCATCGATTAAAGAAATCACGGATATTTACAGAGGTAAAATTGTGGACCTGTCAAAAGATAGTCTCATAGTAGAGTTGACAGGCGCCCCTGAAAAAATAGATGCTTTTATGACTGCCATTAGCGATTATGAGATTATAGAAATGTGTCGAACAGGCGCTACCGGTATACAAAGAGGCAAGGCCCAGGGAACAATTAGTTAAATTATTTATATTATTAAGGAGAAATGAAAATGATTAAGAAGTATTACGAACCAGATTGCAATTTAGGACTTTTAGACGGCAAAACCGTTGCAGTTTTAGGCTTTGGTAGCCAAGGACACGCACATGCACAAAACCTACATGACAGCGGTGTAAACGTAGTTGTCGGTCTTAGAAAAGGCTCAAAAAGTGTAGCCGAGGCTGAGGCAGCTGGTCTAAAAGTTATGGAAATAGAAGAGGCTGCAAAAGCCGGTGATGTTATCATGATGCTAGTTCCTGACGAGCTTGCTGCAAGCATCTACAAAAACCAAGTCGAGAAAAACCTAAAAGACGGCGACGTTTTAGCATTTGCTCATGGCTTTAACATTCACTATAACCAAATCATTCCTCAAAAAAATATTGACGTTATCATGATAGCTCCAAAAGGACCTGGACATACAGTTAGAACTCAATACCTTGAGGGCAAAGGCGTTCCTTCACTTATCGCTATTCACCAAGATGCAAGCGGTAAAGCTAAAGACATTGCACTTGCATATGCTGCAGGTATCGGTGCAGGACGCGCAGGAATACTAGAGACAAGCATTAAAGAAGAGACAGAGACTGACCTATTTGGTGAGCAAGCTGTTTTATGCGGTGGTGTAACTGAGCTTATGAAAGCTGGTTTTGACACACTAGTAGAAGCAGGCTACGAGCCTGAGATGGCATACTTTGAGTGTATTCACGAAATGAAACTTATCGTTGACCTAATCAACAATGGCGGTTTTGAAATGATGAGATACTCAATTTCTAACACAGCTGAGTATGGTGACTACAGAACAGGCACAAGAATTATCACTGAAGACACAAGAAAAGAAATGAAAAAAGTTCTTTCTGAAATTCAAGACGGCACATTTGCAAGCGAATTCATTCAAGAATTCAACGCAGGCGGTCAAGCTAAATTCCTTGCAACAAGAAGAAAAGAAACTTATCACCCACTTGTTAAAGTAGGTCAAACTTTAAGAAAAATGATGAGCTGGCTTAAAAAATAATTTTAAAAACTGAAAAATTAAGAGGCTGTGACGTAATTGTCAAAAACTTGTAGGGGCGAACCTATGTGTTCGCCCGAAACTAATGGTAAAAAACCAAGATTTCGGGCGGTCACACAGGACCGCCCCTAAGTAGGTTAATCAAATTAACAAAATTAACTCTATTTTGTCACAGTCCTTTTTACCTTTAACCTAAGGAGTATTAATTATGAAAAGAAGTGACAATGTTACAAAGGGAATTGAAAAAGCACCCTCTAGGAGCCTTTTTTATTCCATGGGGTATACAAAAGAAGAGCTTGAAAGACCGCTTATAGGTGTTGTATCTGCCCACAGTGAAATAGTACCTGGGCATTTTCACCTTGACAAAATTGCCGAGGCTGTAAAGGCTGGAATACGTTCAGCCGGCGGAACCCCTATCCTCTTCCCTGCCATCGGCGTTTGCGACGGCATTGCAATGGGACATCAAGGAATGCGCTACAGTCTTGCAAGCCGTGAGCTTATAGCGGACAGTGTTGAGACCATGACTATGGCTCATGCACTTGACGGACTGGTACTTGTTCCAAACTGTGACAAAATTGTGCCAGGCATGGTAATGGGTGCAGTAAGAATGAATATTCCTACAGTCGTATGTTCAGGTGGTCCTATGATGGCAGGAAATGTAGACAATGAAGAAATAAGCCTTTCAAAAATTTTCGAAGCGGTAGGCGCTAGAAAATCTGGACTTATAGACGATGAAAAGCTTGACGAGTTTGAGCAGGGTTGTTGTCCGGGTTGTGGCTCTTGTGCCGGAATGTACACTGCAAACAGTATGAACTGCCTATGCGAAGCACTGGGCATTGCTCTTCCAGGCAATGGAACCATACCTGCAGTAGAAAGCGGAAGAATGCGTCTTGCAAAATATGCAGGTACTGCAATTATGCACATGGTAGAAAACGATATCAAGGCAAGAGATATAGTAAACGAGAGAAGTATTAAAAATGCACTTGCCTGTGACATGGCGCTTGGCTGTTCGTCAAACTCCGTTTTACATCTACTTGCAATTGCAAACGAAGCAGGTGTAAAACTTGACCTTAATATGTTTAATGAAAAAAGCGAAAGCACGCCTAACCTTTGCCACCTTGCCCCAGCAGGTCCTAGCCATATGCAAGACCTAAATGCGGCAGGAGGAATTTCGGCGGTTTATAAAGAGCTATCCAAAAAAGATATGATAGACCTAGACGTTATGACCGTAACTGGTCAGACTTTAGGTGAAAATATTAAAAATGCAAAAAACAAAGACGAAAACACTGTAAGACCAATCGAAAACCCATATAGTCCTACAGGCGGAATTGCAATACTCTTTGGCAATATCGCAAAAAATGGCTGTGTTGTAAAGCGCAGTGCCGTAGCTCCTGAAATGCTAAAACACGAGGGACCTGCCAGAGTTTATAACAGCGAAGAAGAGGCGATAGCTGCTATATTCGGCGGTGAAATTAAAGAGGGCGACGTGGTTGTTATCCGCTATGAGGGACCAAAAGGAGGTCCTGGTATGCGCGAAATGCTAAGTCCCACAAGTGCCCTTGCTGGTATGGGACTAGACAAGACAGTTGCACTTATCACCGACGGAAGATTTTCTGGCGCTAGCCGTGGTGCATCGATAGGACATGTAAGCCCTGAGGCTGCAAGTGGCGGTTTGATAGGTCTTATAAATGAGGGTGACATCATAGCGATTGACATACCAAGTTATGAAATCACTGCTAAGGTAAGTGATGAAGAATTTGAAGAACGTAAAAAATCTTATGTACGCCCTGAAGCTAATGTTAAAACAGGTTGGCTTCACAGATACGCACAACTTGTAGACTCAGCCGATAAAGGCGCGGTTATGAAAACTGATTTTTAATAATTGAAAATTGAGAATTGAGAATTGTGGTGAAATCCTTCGGATTTTTTTAATTAAAAGCTTTATTAGGTTTTTCTCGAAAAATTGCAGGTTCAAAGGGCAGAGCCCTGAGGCGCTTTTCGAGGAAAGCGAAATCCAATACTCCTAAAACGCAAGAAGGAAACCCTCGTTGGGGGTTTCCTTCTTTTTAGTGAAGAGTGGTGGTGAAACCCTTCGGATTTTTTAATTAAAAGCTTTACTAGTTTTTTCTCGAAAAATTGCGGGTTCAAAAGGCAGAGCCTTTGGAGTGTTATACTCTCCCATTTTCCCTTAATTTTCATCCAAGCTTGATTTTTCTCCTATAATAGTGTATAATTTGGTATCTATCTAAATATACCAAGGAGTTTTTTAATGATATTATTACCGATAAGTATGTTAAAAGAGGGCATGATGCTTAGCGAACATATTTATGATGAATCATATTTGAGTGACAATCTGTTACTTTCAAAAAATACAATTTTGACAAATCAATATATCCAAATGCTCAAAAGATGGCGTATTAAGGGTGTTTATGTCGAAAGACACGGAACCTCTGATATCAGAATTTCGCGCGTTATTGATGAAGAGTTTAAAACTGAAAAAATTAAGCAAATAGAAAATATATTTTCTACTTTTGCCGAAAATGAAAAAAGCAAGAATGTAACTTCAGTACTTGTTGAAAATATCACAGAAGTAGCTAAATCACTTGTCGACAACTCTACAATGCATCCAGGTGTCATGGTAAGCCTTGATAATTTAAAAAGTCACGACGATTACACCTACCATCACTCACTGAGTGTTTCGGTTTTATGTATTGCAGTCGGAAGCGCCTTAGACTACTCAAACGAGCGTTTAATGGAACTTTCAATCGCTGCCCTGCTTCACGATATCGGAAAAACTAGAGTTCCTTTGGAAATATTAAATAAGCCTGAAAGACTGACCTCAGAGGAATTTGAAGATATGAAAAACCACTCTGCCTACGGCTATGAGCTTGTAAAGGACTTTGACAACCTGCTTTCTACGGATGTTTTGGAGGGTATTTTGTATCACCAAGAAAAATTTGACGGCACGGGCTATCCAGCAAGTCTTGCAGGGTATGAAATCCCAGAATTTGCACGAATAATCTCTGTTTGCGATGTATACGACGCGCTGACATCGGACAGACCATATAGAAAACCAGCAAGACCCAGCGAGGCTATCGAGTTCTTGATGGCAAACAAAGAAACACATTTCGATAAAAGAATTTTACGTGCCTTCCTTAAAAAGGTAGCGCCATTCCCACAAGGTGCGCTTGTAAGACTTAGTGACGGAACAGAAGCAATAGTGGTAAAAAACCACCCCGAAAACTGTATGCGCCCTACTGTAAGGCTACTAAACAAATACGGAGTGCCTCAGTATAATATAAATTTATTGGAAGAGCAGGCAAGTTTTAATTTAACTATATCGGAAATGATTGAATAAAACGCAAAAAAAGAAAACCCCGATTGGGGTTTTCTTTTTTAGTCTATTTTAATAATCTTTAAATGAAATATTCAGGTCTACTGGACCTTCTATCCCCTCTACTACGGCGTTATCTGTGTATTGCCATATTGTAAAATCGTAGTAAAACGAAGGTTTCATTTGATATTCTGCAATCCATATGTCATAATCTTTTAAAAGCTCTAAATCAAAGAACGTATAACCCAAAGATTTGTTTGTATAAAGCATCGCCTCATATCCTGCAAGGCTTACCTTGTCACAGAAAGTTTTTGCGTATTTTGAAACATCTATGCCGTTTGCGTTTGCAGTTCTCGCATCTGTTGAGCCAGACTCAGGCGGCTCCCAGTCGTACACAACGGGATAATCAAGTTGATAATCTTTTAACTGTTCTAAAACAAACTCAGCCTCTTCCTCTGCTTCGTCAATACTCATCGCTTGAGAGAAGAAATACACGCCAACTTTTATTCCCACTGCCTGTGCGCCTTCTATATTCGCTTTAAATGTCGGATCTTCATAGAGCTCGCCTCTGGTGTTTCCTCTATATCCCGAGCGTATTATCGCAAAATCAACGCCACTGTTCTTTACTGTTTGCCAATCTATCGCACCTTGAAACTCCGATACATCTATTCCAACATAAAATGGTGCATCGTCATAAATAATTACGCCGTTTTGATCTGAAAACGCATCGAGTTTATATTCATTTGTAGGTATATCGTATTTTGGAATATTCATCTCACCTGCATACAAATCGTCAATCGTAATCTTGCCGTCTTCGGTCTCGTCAATTACAGGATTTGCAGGTTCTACCTCTTCAAAAATACTGCCGTCGGTAAATTCAAAAAACGCTATAGCTACTATGATAAGCAAGCTAAGCAGCACTGCTATCACATAAAATAATTTTTTGGTCACTTCGCTATGATTATTCATATACATCCCCTCACATAAGTTTATACATTAAATTATACACAAAATTACTCTGTTTTGCAAGCTATTCCTTGCATTGTCTTTCTTTTTGCCATTTCTTTATCTATTGTGCCTAAAACTCTGAGCTTGTCCTTGCTCCAAAGCGGTACTAAAAGTTCGGCCTTGTCCGCGTCTCCCGTAATTCTTTCCACCACGACATTTTCGGGCAAAAGTTCAAGTTGAGATATCACTATATCTATATATTCATCAAATCCTAAAGGAGTATATTCCCCTTTTTCAAACATTTTTGCAAGTGCCGTCTCACGGTTTACATGCAAAAGATGAATTTTCACTGCATCTATACCTAGTGACGCAACATCACTTATAGTCTTTAACATATCCGCCTTTGTTTCATTTGGCAAACCATTTATTATATGTGCTAAAACTCTAATTCCCCTGTTTTTTAAATTTCTAACTGCGCTTTCAAATTCGCAAAAATCATATGCCCTATTAATAAGTCTTGCCGTATTATCGTTTGAGCTTTGAAGCCCTATTTCAACCGTAAGCGGTATTTTTTTTGAAAAAATTTCGAGTACCTCTAAAATTTCATCGGACAAACAATCGGCTCGCGTCGCTATTGCTATGGATTTCACATGAGGAAAACTAAATGCCTCGTCTAGCATATTATATAAATGTATAGCTGTCGTATAGGTGTTTGTTCCACTTTGGAAATATGCAGTAATACTCGCCTGACTTTTATCTTTTAACTTTTTGCAAATCCTTACATATTCAAGCCTTAACTGTTCTGTTATACTTAAATTATCGTCATGAGTAAAATACTTCCCCTTGCCACTGCAAAATATACAACCGCCAAAAGCCTTAGTACCATCGACATTCGGGCAACTTAGTCCCGTGTTGATAACTGCTTTATAAGTCTTTACAAAATTTGTCCTGTTATGGTAAGCTAAGGTATGATATCTTTTATTATCGAAACTAAATTTAAATTCGGTCATAGTAAATCCTTTAAAATTAATATAGAAAGTGTGACGTTTATGCTAATTAAAACTATTGATAGAAATGAAATGGAATATATATTCAAAACCTTTATGCCCGAGGCCTTCCCTCCAAAAGAGTTAAAATCCCTTGCGCACATGCACCTGCTGTTTGACAGCGGAAATTACCACTGCATGGGTGCGTATGAAGGTGAAACGCTTTTAGCCTATGCAATGTTTGCCATAAGCCCCCAAAAAGACTGTGCCCTGCTTGACTATCTCGCAACAACAAAACAAGCTAGAAATAAAGGTGTCGGCAGTGAATTTGTTAAAGCCATCAAGGCAGACAAAGACTTCAATATACCAATTTTGTTAGAAGTAGACAACCCAAATTACGCCCAAAGCGATGCCGAAAAAAATATAAGAGAGCGAAGAATACAGTTTTATCTTAGAAACGGCTGTGAGATGACAGGGCTTGAAACCTATGTATACGAGGTGAATTTTAATATAATGGCACTAAACCACAGCACAAAACTTGACGACGTTAGAATTAGTACCGATAAACTTTATCGCACGATTTTTTCAAAGCAAGTTTTAAAAGATCATGTGGAAATTTTAAATTAAAGCGTAAGGTTTTTTGCCCATCTGCCACGCCTTATAAAAATAAATGCGAGTATGAGTTTTAAAAATTCGACGAGCTCCACAAGCAAGTATACTGTTGTAAGCGGATAGCTCGAGAAATTTGACAGCAGTATTGCCACTGCGGCCGCAACACAGAGTATACCGCCATCCATTATAAGGGTCGACAAAGTATCACCGCCTGCCCTCAGTGTAAAGAATACACAGACATTTATTACAAACACCCATAAAAGAGTGGACTTAATCCTAAGTATATCGACTATTGCTTGGTTTACTTCGTCTCCCATATTGAAAATTGATGGTATAAGCGGTGCAACGAGATAAAGTAAACCGCCAAGTGCAACGCCTATTACCCCAGCCAGGGTGATAAGTTTTGTTGCGTTTTCCTTTGCCTCTTTTATCTCTCCTGCACCCAGTTTTTTTCCTATTAATATCGCAACCGCAGACGAAAGACCTCCGAAAATAATATAGGTTATATTTATAACCGTGTCGGCCGCGGACATTCCCGCAACAAGTTTTTCGTCAACTTTCATGTAGGATGCAAATATAATAGTATAACCGAGTGAATAAAGCACCTCGTTGAGTGTTAATGGAAATGCCTTTATCGAGATGTTTTTTAACAGACTAAAATCGTATTTGAATATAGATTTTATTTGCAAGCTAAAGAAATGCTTGTTTTTTGCCAAAATTATGATATATACTGCTGTTTCAATAAGCCTTGCACACAAAGTCGCAATAGCCGCACCCTGAGCGCCCATTGCAGGTGCACCGAAGTTTCCGTAAATAAGTATATAGTTTAAAAATGTATTTGTAAAAACGGTCACAAGGCCTACTTTTAGCTGTATTCCATTTATTCCAACTGCCCTAAGGCTTGTCATAATTATAAAGGTTATGCCGTATGGAATATAACTAAATTTTATATAATTTAAATAATCTTGTGCTGTATCTTTAATCGCCTGAGTTTGGGTGAATGCCGACAAAATTTCATTTGAGAAAAATGTTATGATAAAAAAGAATATCGCACCCGCAATTATTCCAAAGCTTATAACCATATTGAGTATCTTTTGACATGACTTATGATCCTTTGCACCAAAATACTGAGAAATAAAAATCGCACCACTTCCGCCAAGACCCATGAGGGTTGCGTTTAGTATCATATAGTATTTATTTGCAACGGTTACTGCCGTAAGCGCCTCGGCACCGACAGAGCTTATCATCACATTGTCTATGAGATTGACAAACGATGTGACAAAAGACTGTATCATTATGGGTATGGCAACACTCAATGCGCTAATATAGAACTCTTTAGTACCAATATATTTTTTTAGAAATACTTTCATAGATTAAATTTTGCCTTTCACTTGAATAAAATTACAATTACTGTTATTATTGAATAAAAATTTACGATTTTTTTGCCAATTTTAATAATAAAATACTTTACTAATTTAAAATTGAGGTGTATACTTGTGATAAGTATAAAAAACTCAGTTAGGCGGTAAAGTATTTATGAAAAAACCATTTGTAGTCGCTATTGCAGGTGGTACTTGTAGTGGTAAATCCACCATGAGTCACGCTGTACACGATGAAATATCTAAAGATATCAATGCCAAACTTATAGGCATTGATGCATATATGAAAAAAGATCCTCCAACGGTTATAGCCCCTATAACCAGAATTGAATATGTAGAACACAACCACCCAGACGGAATTTATATGGAAAAATTTTTGAGCGACTTTGAGGAGGCATTAAACTCTGACTGCGACGTACTTATTATCGAGGGCCTTTTTGCCCTTTATATTGACAAAGTTAGAGAAAGCGCCGACTTTAAAATATATGTAGACCTTGACAGCGACGCAAGGCTTGTCAGAAGAATCAAGCGCCATATGTCTTGGGGTGAAAGCTACGAAGAAGTCACACAGCGCTATATAGATACAGTCAGGTTTAGACACGACGAGCTTGTCGAGCCTACAAGATGGCATGCCGACTTAATTGCAAACGGTACTTTGTCAGACAACAAGAGCATTGATATAGCCGTAAAGTACATTTTATCACAGCTAAAATAAAAAATCAACGGTGGAAATGTATTAAGATAAGGAACGGAGAGTTTTGATGAAAAGTGATATTGAAAAAAATGATTTAAAAATTGAAGATATTCTTGATACCGAGTATCTACAACGAATACAAAACAGTTTTGCTGCAGTTACTGGCATAACAACTGTTGTTGTAAATAAAGATGGTCTTCCGATCACAGTCCCTAGCAATCTTCATGGATTTTGTGCGCTTATGCAGGCAAAAGATGAAACTCGCACAAAATGCATATCTACCAATATGTCTCTAATACAAGAGAATAACAAAACCAAAAAGCCTGCCGTTGTGGTATGCCCACACTCAGGCCTTGTCACTGCATCTATTCCTGTTTTAATCAACAACAAACCCGTGGCATATTGGATTATCGGACAACTCAAAATGGAAAAATATCCCAAAGAAGTTTTGATTGAGAATGCCAAAGTAATTAATGAAAGTGTGGAAACGCTCACAAAGCTCATGGAGCTTTTACCAAAATATTCAAAAGAGCAGTTTTATCTCATATTTGAGCACTTTTCCACAATTTCTGATACACTAGTAAAAATTGCTCAGGCAAGCTATGACGCACAAGAAAAAAACACCGAGCTTATAAAGACAACAAAGGCTCTTGAGTCTACTCAAGAAGTCGTAACTGCATTTGCCGACTCTACAAACGTGGCTATGTTTGTCTATGACTGTACCGAGGAAAAAATGCTCATATCAAACAAGGCTTTTTGTGATTTAGCGTCAGTCTCAAAAGAAGAAATGGTGAATTTGTCATTTTATGAACTCGGTGGAAAATATGCGCAGTTTAATGTCTTTTTTGAAAATTTGAAATGCGACTGTGACGCCATTGCCAAAATAAGATTTACCGAGGATAACCACCACTTTGAATTTGGTGGAAGATGGTGGAGAAGAAACGTAAAGCCAATTAAATGGATAAACGACAACTGCACTGTAATGGTGACATTTTATGATATCACAAAAGAAGTTTTAACTCAAAACCAACTCGAAGACTTAGCGTACTATGACCGCTCTATGCATCTGCCAAATTTGTTAAAACTTGCAGAGGATTATAAGTTAGAGGAAAACAAAGACTCTTATCTTATCTTTATTGATATAACAAAGCTTAGACGAATAAATGATAGCTATGGCAGAAACATCGGTGACACACTTTTAAACCTCATTGTGGACTGGTTATATAGTCTTTTAAGCGAGCATGACACTATTTACAGAACAGACGGAGACGAGTTTTGTATTTTACTAAAAAGAGCAAAAATCGAAAAGGCACGAGATTTTGCCCAAACTATAAGCGACAGGTTTGAAAAGGAATGGCTTCTATCGGTAAATGGTGAAGATGTCTATGTTTTTTCAAGTGTCACTATCGCAATACTCGACAGCAATGTTGTAACAGACGATAGCACAAGCCTTAGTACTCTTATAGAAAGATCAATGGATACGACTAAAAAAGAAAAAAGAATAGCGCTTTATGACGAGCAAATGGATATAGAGTTTAAAAATTATCTCAAATTTGAGCTCAATCTTAAAAACTCTGTCAATCAGTCGATGAAAGGTTTTTACCTAAACTTTCAACCAATAGTAAGCGTTGAAACAGGAAAATGGAGCGGACTTGAGACCCTTTGTCGTTGGCGCAGTGATGAATTTGGCCATGTGCCACCTAGCATGTTTATATACGAGGCGGAAAAACTTGGGCTTATGGAAAATTTAGGTTACTGGGTTTTGGAAGAGGCTATCAAGCACTGCAAAAAACTTAAACTTGACGAAATCGAAGACTTTATCCTTGATGTCAACGTCTCTCCCGTACAAATTGCCAACGGAAACTTTGACCAAAAGATATTTAATATCTTAGAAAAATACGACTTTCCAAAACGCTGCCTAAGCATGGAAATAACTGAGAGCATGGAACTTGTGTTTAACGAAAGAATGAGAGTAGCCCTTGAAAACCTTAGAGAATGTAATGTTTCTGTGGCGCTTGACGACTTTGGAATAGGCTATGCATCGTTTCAAAGCCTTAAAAATGTCCCTGCAAACACAATAAAGACCGAGCGCGAGTTTGTGCGTGACATCGAAACCGACCCTTATTTAAGACAGCTTTTCAAAACCATGGTAAACCTTGCCCATATTGCCGATAAAAAACTAATCGCCGAGGGTGTAGAGACAAAGGAGCAACTAGCGATAGTAATAGAAAGTGGTGCAGATTATATTCAAGGCTACTATTTTGAAAAGCCACTTTCGTATGAAGAGTTAGAGGAAAACTTGCAAAAATTCCACGAAGTACAACTGTGTTTTCATAGTGAAATTTAATTGACAAATTCGAAAATTACGTATATACTATTATAGTATATACGTAATTTTTTATTACCAATATTGCAATAAAATTTGGAGGAGATTTATGAAAAAGAAACTTATTATTCCACTAAGCATCGTGGCAGTCCTTGTTATAGGAGCGCTTATATGGTGGTTCGTATTTAAACCGAGTGTTTCAACTGGCGGGCAGAGCTCTTCTGATGCTGTCTATGTTCAGGCCATTTCAGACATCACGGGAATAGGTGGAGGAATTTCTTCTCAAACCAAATTCTCGGGAGTTGTAGAACCACAGGAAACTGTCGGCATAAATAAAGATACCGATAAAATTGTCGCCGCCACAAACGTTGCGGTTGGAGACCATGTAAAGGTGGGCGATGTACTGTTCTCCTATGATGTAGACAGCCTATCTCTTTCTGTCGAAGAAAAGAGACTTCAAGTCGAGACTTCTGACAATACTATCTCCACATACTATACCCAAATCGAAGACTTAGAAAAACAAAGGTCTAGTGTAAGTTCTTCTGAAAAATTATCTTACACTCTACAAATACAATCAATACAGCTTCAAATTCGTTCCGAGGAATACAATCAAACTCTTATGATTAAAGAGTTAGACTCGCTTGAAAAATCTCTCGAAAATGCAGAAGTTTTAAGCCCTATCGACGGAATAATCAAGACCGTTGCAAGTGGAACTGACCCAAACTCAATGTATCAAGACAGTTACAGCTCGGGCGGTGACGATTTAAGCGGTGCATATATAACAATACTTAGCACAGGCGATTACCGAGTAAAGGCAACTATTTCTGAGCTTAATATGGGTTATATATCAGAAGGCTTGCCTGTAATTTTGACATCAAGAGTGAACCCTGAGCAAACTTGGAACGGTTCAATTGAAACAATCGACCGAGAAAACCCTGTAAGTAATAACAACAATAATTACTACTACTCTGAAGGTAGCGGCGAAACAAGCACAAAGTACAATTTTTATATAAAACTTAACAGCCTAGACGGACTACTTTTAGGACAGCATTTATATGTTGAACTAGACTTCGGCCAAGGTGAAGTTAAAGAAGGTATATGGTTACCGTCTTACTTCATTATGAGCTCTGACGGCACAAGTGATGTGTGGGCAAGAGGCAATAATGATAAAATAGAAAAAAGAGCAGTCACTCTAGGTGACTATGACGAAACTACCGATACATATCAAATCCTTGAGGGGCTAAGTGAAGGCGATTATATCGCATTCCCTGAGGAAAGAATCACAAACGGACTTGCCACAACAGAAGAGTATATTATGCCAGAGCCATACCCAGATGACGGTTCAGGTGATATGATGCCTGACGATGGTTCGGGTGAATACATACCAAATCCTGAAGATATTATAGTTGGCGAAAGCACAGACGGCGCGATAATGTATGAAGGTGATATAATCGAGGGCGAAGCAACCCCAGATGGTGTGATACTTGAGGGCGGAGCAGTCGAGGACGAAATAATGGTTGAAGGCGAGGCAACAACAGAAGAATTTGCCGCTACCGAGTCAAACGCAGAAGCGGAGGGCTAAGTATGATACTTGAATTATCTCAAATTTATAAAACCTATATACAGGGCAAAATGGAAGTTCCCGTGCTAAAAGACATTAACTTTGCCGTAGAAGAGGGCGAATATGTCTCAATAATGGGTCCTTCCGGCAGTGGCAAAACCACACTTATGAATATCATTGGTTGCCTAGACAAGGCAAGCTCGGGCACTTATATGCTCGCAGGAAAAGATATAAGTAAATTTTCTGAATCTCAACTCTCAGATGTAAGGCTAAAAAGCATAGGCTTTGTTTTTCAAAGTTTTAACTTAATGCCAAGAGAAACAGCGCTTGATAATGTTGCCCTTCCCCTACTTTATGCAGGCGTTAACCTCAAAACAAGACGAGAGCGTGCAAAAGTTGCCTTAGAAAAAGTAGGACTTGGCGACAGAATTAACTTCAAACCCACTCAACTCTCGGGCGGACAGT
Organism: uncultured Eubacteriales bacterium; assembly: GCA_964370115.1. Classification (GTDB taxonomy): domain Bacteria; phylum Bacillota; class Clostridia; order Oscillospirales; family Acutalibacteraceae; genus SIG603. The sequence continues at coordinate 16,130 of CAYJIA010000014.1, read as the reverse complement.
GCCAAAGGGTTGCTATTGCAAGAGCCATGGTAAATAATCCAAAAATTTTACTAGCCGACGAGCCCACAGGTGCACTAGACTCCACTGCAGGCAGTCAAGTAATGGACTTGTTTAACGAGCTTAATAGCGATGGCGTTACAATAATTATGATTACCCACGAAAAAGAAGTTGCACTAAGGGCAAAGCGCACCTTAAACATACGTGACGGAAGATTTGTGCTTCAAAGTGAGCAAAAAGAAGTCGGTCATGTAGTCGTTTCAAAAAAGGAGGTGGCAGACGATGAATAAGAAAAAAATTATTATTATAATTGTCTCCGTCATCTTCTCAATTTCTGCCATTATTGGTGGACTGTTCATTTATCAAAATCAAAGACTTGCTTCGTCTGAAGTTCCAGTTGTGCCTGTAGGATACATATCAACAGGTTATTGGGAGGACAACATCTCAACTTACGGAACAATACAGAGCAATTTCATTCAAGAAATATATCCGTCCAATGACAAAGTTATAAGCGAACTATTGGTTGAGGTCGGCGACACAGTTTCAATCGGAGACCCACTCATTGAGTATGATAATACAAAAGCTCAGATAGATGCCGATGTTGCTAGTCTAGAGATAACTAAGGTGCAAAATAATCTGGACATCCAAAGAGCACTTTTGACAAAACTTCAAAACACTTCTCCCTATGTACCTCCTGTCGAGCCAACACCCGAACCAACTCCAGAGCCTCAAGCAGTAGTACATTCACTGCTTGACCTCAACGCAGTTCCTTATATGGGTGATGGAACAGCAGAAAATCCATACCGATATATCTGCACGACAGACGCCAGAATGACAACGGATTTCCTTGATAAAATGATGGGTAACTTGCAAAAACCAACCCCGACACCGACCGCGACAGCTACGCCATCTGCTACACCTACCCCTACACCTACGCAAACTCCTGTTCCAGGTGGTGGCACAACTGGCGGTACTACTGGTGGCACTACTGGTGGCACAACTGGTGGCACAACTGGCGGTACAACTGGCGGTACAACTGGGGGCACTACTGGCGGTACAACTGGCGGTACAACTGGGGGCACTACTGGTGGCACAACTGGCGGTACACCAACGCCTACGCCTACTCCGACACCAACGCCTACTCCTACTCCAGAATACTATGATGCTTTTTCGGCTGTTTTTGAGGTTCGTGACGGCGACAGCGAGTTTGGTATGCTCTACTATGCTTGGTCATTTGATGCCGACAAGCTAGACATGGGATTTGATATGAACGATATTTTAATCCCCGTAATTCCAGAACCTGAGCCAGAGCCAGAACCCATTCCAGACGATCCATACTATTTCTACACAAGAGAAGAGTTAAACGCAGAGATAGCAAGGGTTAAAAAAGAGATTACAGATTTAGAATTAAATCTTAAACAGGCAATATTCGAGAATGACAAGGCACAAATAGCGCTTGAAAACGCAACTGTTACTGCTTTAGTGGACGGTACTGTTATAACACTTACCGATTTGGACACGGCAAACGCACTAGAAGAGCCATTCATGGTAGTTTCTGGCGGAGATGGCGTGTATGTCACAGCGACACTAAGCGAAGCGCTTTTAGGAAGTGTTAACAAAGGCGATATATTGAGCGTTAGTTCTTGGGATACCGGAATGAGCTACGAGGCAACAGTTTTAGACATATCGATTTTTCCGACAGAAAATCAAGGCTACTCACAAATCCCAAATAATTCAAGCTACACATTCACCGCATATATCGAAAATGCTTCAGATTTAAGAAATGGCTACGGAGTCGATATATTCTTCCACGGAAACACTTCTTACGAAAGCGACGCCTTGTTTGTTCAAAGGGCATATGTAAGAGACGACGAAACAGGATTTTATGTACTAAAGGCAGACGAGTCGAATAAAATTGTAAAAGAATATATAGAAGCAGGTCGCCAAATATATAATAATGAGTATATCGAGATTATATCGGGTTTGACTTTTGAAGACAGGTTAGCCTTCCCATATGGCACCCAAGCGGTGATAGGCGCAACTGCGATAGAAGATGAAGAAGGAGGTATGTACTGGTGAGAGAAAATATAAGACTTTCGTTTCAAGGCATTTGGTCTCATAAAATGCGTTCTTTCCTTACAATGCTTGGCATTATTATCGGTATAGCCTCCATTATTTCAATCGTGTCGACTATACAGGGAACCAACGAGCAAATTCAAAAAAACCTTATCGGTGCTGGCACTAACCTTGTTAAAATCCAGCTTTACCAAAACGACTGGGTATACGATGCAACATATCAAGGCATCCCCGAGGGCATACCCGTTGTAGACGACGCCACTCTAGAAGAGATTGTAGCACTTGAAACCGTCGACAACGCCGCACTTTTCATGAGCAGAAACATGGGTAATGAATTATTTTACAATAATACAGCAATTTCAGGTGCAAATCTTTTGGGTATTGACAATAACTATCTGCGCACCACCGATTACATCTTAGATAGAGGCAGATTGTTTGTAGAAGACGATTATAAAAACTTTAGAAATGTAATATTAATTGATGAAGTAATGTCAGAAACAATATTTACCGAGGTTGACCCCATAGGTCAAGTTATTGAGATTTTAGGAACCCCATTCACAGTTGTGGGTGTAGTAAAAGAGGCAAACGAGTTTGAGCCTGTAATTAACAACATAAACGACTACTACACATTCATGCAAAGCAGAGTGGGAGAAATCTTTTTACCAGACGCCTCTTGGCCTAGTGTTTTTAACTTTGACGAGCCAGAGAGCATAATTGTCAAGGCAGCATCTACAGAAGCAATGTCTACCGCTGGTAAGGATACAGAAGATATATTAAACCAGTATGTCACAAACACCCAAGAAATTAAGTACCGTGCAGAGGATTTACTTCAAAGAGCAAGAGAATTGCAAGAGCTAAGTAACTCGGCAAACCAGCAACTTATTTGGATTGCGAGCATATCTCTTTTAGTCGGCGGTATAGGTGTCATGAACATAATGCTTGTATCTGTTACCGAAAGAACCAAAGAAATAGGCCTTAAAAAGGCAATAGGCGCTCCAAAAAGGAAAATCCTAATGCAATTTTTGACCGAAGCCGCAGTGCTCACAAGTTTTGGAGGACTACTCGGTGTAGGCGCAGGTATTGCAATGGCGGAAATTATTTCCGGACTAACCTCGGCACCTGTGTCGATAAATGTAGTCACCATAGCGATAGCAGTGCTATTTTCAATGCTAATAGGAATAATTTTCGGCCTAATACCATCAGTAAAAGCCTCAAACCTAAACCCAATAGACGCGTTAAGACATGAATAAAAAAAGTAAAAATTTTACTAGTTTTTACACAATAAGAAACCGCCCACATATTAATTGTGGGCGGTTTTAGTTGAAACTTTATTATTTCTGTGTTAGAATTATGTTATTATCAATACAAATGGAGGGGCACTATTATGATTAAAGTCAAAAAAGCAATACCGTATTTCATCGTGAATGTACTCAGTTTTTATTTACTGCCACTTGTAATTAAGGATACGGGTACGGCAATATTTGTTTTGCTTGTCGCCACACCTGCAATATGTCTTATCTCTTCTCTTTTTTATGGCGTGCTAAATGGTTTTTACTGGCTATACCCTACCGCTATTGCAATTTTGTTTGTACCCACAATTTTTATTTTCTATAACTACACGGCATGGATATATATTATAGCCTATGGCGTTATCGCAATAGTGGGAAATCTAATTGGCATGGCATTTCACAAGAAATAAAAATTGTAAAATTCAAGGGAGGGCACGAAAGCCCTCCCTTACGATATTAGATTGAAATTTGTGGAGAAACCTCGGGCGGCCGATGACCGCTCCTACAACGGAAAACCTTTAATTTAGGTGTAGGATTTTCACTGCAACTCTTCACTCTCAACTAGTTTATAGGTTTCATTGTTGGGAATAGGATTACGTCTCTAATGCTTTGTGAATTTGTTAAAAGCATTACAAGTCTGTCTATTCCAATACCCATACCGCCTGTCGGTGGTAGTCCGTATTCTAGCGCTGTTAAGAAGTCTTCGTCCACTCCTTGCGCCTCGTCGTCTCCCGCCGCTTTTGCCGCCGCTTGAGCTTCAAAACGCTCGCGTTGATCCATTGGGTCGTTAAGTTCGCTAAATGCATTTGCGTACTCTCTGCCCATTAGGAACAATTCGAAACGCTCTGTATATTCGCCATTTGACTGCATTTTCTTTGCAAGAGGTGAAATATCTGTCGGATGTCCCGTGATAAATGTAGGTTGGATTAGTTTATGCTCTGCATATTTCTCGAAGAATAGGTTTATAATATCGCCTTTTTTATGTCTCTCTTCATATTCGACATGGTGCTCTTTTGCAATTGCCCTCGCCTCTTCTAGGCTTGCAACTGCGTTAAAGTCTACGCCACCAAACTCTTTTATTGCGTCAACCATAGAAAGCCTTGCAAACGGTTTGCCCAAATCTATTTCAAACTCTCCATAAGTCACAGTTGTAGTGCCTAAAACATTTTGTGCCACTGTTCTTATTAGCTCTTCTGCGAGGTTCATCATGCCCTCGAAATCAGTGTATGCCTCATATAATTCAAGCATAGTAAACTCTGGGTTATGGCTTGGGTCCATACCCTCGTTTCTAAACACTTTTGAAAGCTCATAAACTTTGTCAAATCCGCCAACTATAAGACGTTTTAGGTGGAGCTCTAAAGCAATTCTTAGATACATCTCTATGTCAAGGCTGTTATGATGTGTTATAAACGGTCTTGCAGACGCGCCTCCCGCCTCTGTATTAAGTGCGCAAGTTTCAACTTCCATATAATCTTTTGTGTTTAAGAAGCTTCTTATCTCTGAGATTATTTTCGAACGCTTTACAAAAGTCTCTTTTACTTCTGGATTCATTATAAGGTCAAGATATCTTTGTCTGTATCTTGCGTCTACATCTTTTAAGCCGTGATATTTTTCAGGTAGAGGTAAAAGTGATTTACAAAGAATTTGGAAGCTGTCTACTTTAATAGATATCTCGCCTCTTCTTGTTTTAAACACTTCACCCTTAACACCTACGATATCACCTATGTCAAGAGTTTGTAGTATTTCTTTGTATAGTTCTTCGCCCACTGCGTCTATTTTCACATAAAGCTGAATTCTGCCTTTAGCATCTCTTAGATCCATAAAGCTCACTTTACCCATGTCTCTCCAGCTCATTATACGTCCTGCAATACTTACATACTCTCCGCTTTCGCCCTCTTGTGGCTCCACAAAATTATTTACTATGTCCACAGTATTTGCATTTACTTCATACTTTGTTTGGTGAAATGGATTTTTCCCTAAGTTATCAAGCGTTTTTAGCTTGTCCCTTCTAATTTGAAGTATTTCTTTAAGTTCTTGTTGTCCTTCTACTACATGATTTTCTGACATATTCTCAATTCCTTTCAAATTCAATAAAAAGGGACAGCAATTTTTGCCGCCCCTAAACTTAACTAAAACTATTAATCAGGATACAGAAAGAATTTTATACTTTACGACGTTTCCTGTAAGTGTTTCAACCTCTACTGTTTTTCCTGCTTTTTTACCAAATAGAGCTTTACCAACAGCGGATTCATCAGAAATTTTATTGTTTCTTGGATCTGCCTCGTTTGAACCTACTATTTTGAAAGTTCTCTCTATGGCATTTCCGTCTCTATCCTTTGTTGCAACAACTACTTTTGAGCCAAGGTTTATAGTTTCTTTATTTAGTTCTGACTCGTTCACAACCACAGCTTTTTTCAGCATTACTTCTAAATCAGCAATTCTTGCCTCTAGTATAGCTTGGTCATTTTTAGCCTCATCATATTCGCTATTTTCTGACAGGTCACCAAAAGATCTTGCGACTTTCAATTTCTCTGCCGCGTCTTTTCTTCCCATAGTGACAAGTTGTTCAAGTTCTTTTTCCAAAGACTCTTTACCTTCTTGTGTAAGAAATATTTGTTTTTCTTGCATTACAATTTCCACCTTTAATGATTTTATTAGATTTAAATTCGTTTCAATTATCTTATTATTATATAAATTTTTTCAGGTGATGTCAATATTTAATTAATATTTTTTTAAATATATGCAGTTTTAACCAAAATATTCATAATTAAATAACAGCATTTTCGCCTTCTTTTTTCAAATAACGTCCAATTGATATAACGCCACCCATAATACCGAAAAGTCCACCTATAATACCGTAGGCAGCAAATAGATAAAATGTGTATTGTCTTATATCGACTACTTCGATAAACGTAATCATGCTATACACCATTTGCGCGATTTGGTCATATGCAAAAAACACAACGGTTGCCGATATAGCACCCGAGATAAGCCCAATGATAAGCCCCTCTACTATAAACGGTATTCTAATAAACAAGTTAGTCGCACCTACAGATTTCATAATACTAATCTCTACACGCCTTGAGAACATTGTAACTTTAACAGTATTAGATATAATAAACAAAGCAACTATACCCAAAATTGCCACAATTGCAATGCTTCCGTATCTGATAAGCGTGTCAAGGTCGTTTAGTGTGTCTGCTATTACTGAATAGTCAGTGCAGTAGTCAACGCCTTCTATAGCCTCTATATCCGCTATAGTTTGGTCGTATACATCAAGCTCTGCCATAGATATTGTATAGGCATCGGGTAAGAAGTTCTCTTCGTTTGCAAGCTCAGAGAAAACTGTTCCGTCGTCTTCCAAAGTCTCTAGTATATTCATAAGTGCGTCTTCAGAGTTCACAAACTCTACGCTATTTATGTTGTCTACAGTTCTTATTTGTTCGCCAATTTGTATAGCCTTAAGCTGTGGTAGGTCTTCGTCTAAGAAAACAGTGATACTGTTTTCAGATTCAAGCGAACGCATTGCCGAGTCCATATTAAGCGAAATAAGAACCGCTATTCCTGTGAGTATAAGACATGAAACAAGCACAATAACAGAGGCAAAACTCATTGTTCTGTTTTTCCAAAGGCCTTTTATACCCTCTTTTAATAAATAAGTTATACTGCTCATCCTCTATGCTCATCTCCTTCCCCTACTAGAAGCTCCATCTCATCGTCTCCAATTTCAAACTCAAGCGGAGTCTCTTCTTCAGACAATTCTTGCTCATAGTAATCCTCATTAAACTCAGAAATAAATTCCTCGTCAATGTCTTGCTTTGTGATATATTCTTCAAGTTCTTGATCTTTTTCGTGTTCAATCTCTGACACAACCTGAGCTGTTGTCGATTTAGATTTAGGTGATACCTCTGTATAAATACTTGCCGTGTCCGCAACGATTTCACCGCTGTGTATTTGTATAATTCTCTTATGGAAATGTTTAACCAGTGAGTGCTCATGTGTTACCATAAGTATTGTCGTGCCTCTTTTGTTTATCTCGTTTAAAAGGTCGACAATTTCAAATGAAAGAGCTGGGTCAATATTACCCGTAGGCTCGTCCGCAATAATTAGAGAAGGATTGTTTACAAGTGCCCTTGCAAGTCCTATACGTTGGCGCTCACCGCCTGAAAGTTCATTCGGTTTGTGTTTTGCCTTGTGTTGAAGTCCAACAAGACTTAAAATATAAGGCACACGTTTTTTTATCGTTCTTCCAGAAGCACCAACAACGCGCATCGCAAATGCAACATTGTCATACACCGTCATATGGTCAATAAGCCTAAAGTCTTGGAAAACTATTCCCATTTTTCTTCTCATATATGGGATTTTTTTCTTTTTTAACCTAGTAACTTCTGTGCCTGCAACTATGATTTGTCCCTCGTTTGGGCGTTCCTCACACATAATTAGCTTTAAAAATGTACTTTTACCGGCACCTGATGAACCGACTATAAATACAAATTCGCCTTTATCTATTTTTAAGTTTACATTATGTAAAGCTTCTGTTCCATTATTATATACTTTTGAAACATTGCGAAATTCTATCATTTCTCTCCTCCACTGTCTCAATGCTAAAGCATCATTTTATAATTTTCAAAATAATATGCCAATTACGACACAATACCCATCAGTATACAATTATATACCAATGGGCATAGTGTTAATTTTCTTTTAAGGAATTAATTTGTAACATTTGTGTAACAAATCAAAATCTTTGTGGACTTGCAGTTAGGTATTTTTTAACCATTAACGCTACCTTAAATACGATAGCATCGCCAAATTCTCTAAGGTCAAGTCCTGTAATTTTCTTAATTTTTTCTAGTCTATAAACTAAAGTGTTTCTGTGAACAAACAGTTTACGTGAGGTTTCAGACACGTTTAAGTTGTTTTCAAAGAATTTTTGAATTGTAAACAAAGTCTCGTGATCTAAAGATTCTATTGATCCTCTTTTAAACACTTCTCTTAAGAATATATCACAAAGAGTTGTTGGAAGTTGATATATAAGTCTTGCAATACCAAGGCTGTCATATCTTACTATAGTTTTTTCAGTATCGAAAACTTTTCCTACTTCTATTGCAGTTTGTGCCTCTTTAAATGATCTAGCCAAATCTTTTACATTGCTCACAACAGAGCCAATACCCACGGCACAATGAGTGTAAAATTCACTTGATAGTGTATCTACTATTGAGCCTGCAAGTTTGTCTATGTCTTTTGAATCTATATTTGATTTGATTTCTTTAACAAGTGCAATATCTGTTTCACTTATATTAATAACAAAATCTCTATTTTTATCTGGGAATAGATTTTGAATTACATCGTATACAGAGATATCTGTCTTGTTTACGATTTTTATAATCATACAAACACGGCTAACTTCTGCACTAAAGTGAAGCTCTCTGCTTTTTAGATAAATATCACCCGACAAAATATTGTCTAAGATAACATTCTTTATAAAGTTATTTCTATCATATTTTTCATCGTAGTATTTTTTTATACCGTCAAGTGAAATAGACAAAACATCTACAAATTTTGCGGCTTCTGCATCTGTTCCCGCAACAAACACGGCATATTCTGGATGATTTTCAATACCAAAAGATTTAAATGTATAACCATTTGCAATGAAGTGTTCACCAGATATAAATTTATCTGCTGGAACCTCTTCACAAACCTCTCCAATTTTTGACAGTTCACTACAAGAAATAATTATAGATGACTCATCAATAACGCCTATTACTCTGTCAATTGGTGATTTCATTTGATGAATTATCCCTTGGAATAATCGATTTGACATAACTACAACTCCTTTATTTTGTTTACATTACTTTTTCTCATACTATATAAATTTAAAATCGCCTTACAGCAAAATTTCACAAAAAATAAGCAAATTTTTCACATATTTTCTATCCAGTTCTATTTTACACAATAATAATAACAATTACAAGCTTTTTTTGTAAAAATTTTAAGTTTTTATTGCAAATTGCTTAAAAACATGTAAAAAACATCAACTAAAGCTCAAATTGCCCTCTTCGCAGTACGCCATATAGGTTTTACCTGTATTTATCACAAGTTCTTCTCCATCTTCGTCATACAAAGTAATCCTGTCTTCGCGTTCTGCTTTTGTCCAAGTTATCGGTATAGCCTTACCTTCTGATAAGTACCAACCTGTTTTATCCTCACCTTTTACATCCATATCTCTTCTAAGGTAGTCAGACATATATCCAATTGGTGTCTCAAATACTAATATATTTGTAAAAGCAAGTTGCTCTTCGGTTTCAAAGTCTATGTGCTCATTGCCGTTGTGCATCTTATAGTATAATTTATCTTCTTCGTTATAGGTAAAATCTGAGTAATAATAGCTTTGGCTTTCAAAATGTATGCTTGCTTCCACAGCATCTTGACCATTTTCAGGTGCTGAATTTATTGTAGTAAATTTAAACGCTGTGCCTTCTTTATCCTCTTCAAGCTCCACTCTATGATCATTTTCTTCTAACGCCTCTACTAGCTGTGTGCCGTAGAATACTGAAGACTCCTCTAGCTTAAATCCAGAATTAAGTCTGTCTTGCGATCTGCCAAACAAGCCGTATTCACCTATAAGTCCGTCTACACTGTCAATTCCCCACTGATACAGCAAAGGTTGTGCAGTTACTGGGTCTGCGCCCCAGTGAGTATAAATTGCATCAAAGCTCTCTGAAATTTCAGGGTAATAGAAACGACAACTTCTTACAGCCGATACATCAGGTACTTTGGTGTAATCGCCATACATTGCCATAAGTCTTGTAATTCCACCTTCGACCAAGGTTTCTACAACTATATCGGCCGCGCCTATTCCAAGTTGAGGTAGGCTAGTGCTTGAGTTATTAACCATAATCGCCACTGGCCTTTTGCCAATCGCGTCCTCATTGTCAAGTGGTAAACCCGTTAGCACATTTAAGTCACCTGTCGCTATTGTCGCGGTAGGCTCTGGCGTGACAGTTGGCTCAGGCGTCGCAGTCGGTGTTGGCTCTGGCGTAATATTCGGTGTAGGCAAAACCTCAGGCTCTACCTCGGGTGCCGCACAAGAAACAAGACCAAACATAAGAATCACGGAAAATACTAAACATAAAACTTTTTTCATAACTAATATTCCTTCCTTCATATAAATTCACACTCCAGTTTTAGTGTGAATTTTGCTAAAACTGACATTATTATACCATATATATTATATTATTACAATATGTATTAACGTGAATTTTGCCCTAATTTTGGTAAAATTGACGTTAATTTCACTATAATTACTATTTTCACCGCATCAAAGGTCAAGCAAGGTCAAATTCAGATGTTTACAAACTATTTACAATTAGCATATTGACATTTAGAGTGCTAAGTGGTAAATTATAATCACAGTTTAGCACTCGACATCAAAGAGTGCTAAACGCTATAAAGAGGTGCAGTTATGAATTTAAGTCAAAGAGAAAAAATTATACTGAGCTCTATAGTAAAACATCATGTAAAAACAGGTGAGCCCCTAGGCTCAAAAGCAATAGCCGATTTTTTAGGAGTGAGTTCTGCAACTGTCAGAAACGACATGACAAAACTGTCGTACATGGGCCTTTTAGAACAACCGCACACCTCGGCAGGACGTATTCCATCACAAATAGGATATAGAGAATATATAGACTATGTGATGAACGAATATGAACTAAGTGAGGGTGAAAAACTCGAAATCAACTTGGCTATAAGCGATGGTTCATATGATACACATCAAATGCTAAGTCGTGCGATGTCACTTGTATCTGATAAATTTGTCGCCCTCGCGACTACTCCGGGTTCAAAAAACTCTATAATACGTGCCGTTCAGTTTGTTCAAATAAGTAGACGTACAGCAATGCTTATTTTAATAAGTTCGGCAGGTACAATAAAAAACAGGGTTTTTAGATGTGACTATGACCTCACAAGCGACATACTTAGAATTTTTTTCAGAATATTCAATGAAAAATTCGTAGGTTTAAAACTTTGTGATATCACACCCGCATTCATTCAAAAGTGTTGGGTCTCCCTTGGGGAAATCTCACTGCTTGTCACAGAGGCGCTACACTGTTTTTCCGATGTCGTACTGGACACCATGACCACAGAGCTTGTCTTATTGGGTCAAACCAATTTGATGTTCCACAAAGAGTTCGACACTCAAAGTCTTCACGATATGTTAAACTTTCTAAAAGACGGAAAACTTGTAAACTCGGTTTTAAGTACAAAATCTAAAAACGGAATTTTAATAGGCCGTGAAATAGGACGAAAAGAGTTTTTAAATGCAGGAATAATCTTTTCACATTACAGCCTAAACCCCGAAGACTTCGGAGTGCTAGCACTTGTAGGACCAATACGCTTAGATTATCAAAAACTAAGCTCTAAAATGAAATACATCTCACAAACGGTGAGTGGTATATTAAAATCCCTTGTACGGGAAGAAAATTAAATAAAAAAGGAGAAATATTGTGGCTGAAAAAACAGTAAAAGAACAAGATAAAGAAGAAATTCCAAGTGAAGAAATCGCTCAAGAAGAAGTTTCAACTGACGAAAATGTCGAAACTACAGAAAGTGTAGAAGCCGAAGCCGTAAAAGAGGATAAGCCAAAGAAAAAAGGTAAGATATTCGGTTCTAAAGAAAACAAAGAACTAGAAAAGCTTAAAGCGGAGTTTGAAGAGTATAAAAACATGCACCTTAGAACTCTTGCAGAGTACGACAACTTTAGAAAGCGTACTACAGCGGAAAAAACTCAAATTTACAACAACGCTGTCTCCGACACAGTAAATGCACTTTTGCCTGTGGCAGATAATATAGAAAGAGCACTAGCACAACAAGACGCAAGTGCCGACGACCTTAAAAAGGGTTTTGAAATGATAGCGGGACAGTTTACTCAAAGTTTTGAAAAACTATCCATAGTAACCGTGGGTGAAATCGGAGAAAAATTTAATCCAGAATTTCACAACGCCGTCTCCCACATAGACAGCGAAGATTTTGAAGAAAACACAATAAGCGCTGTTTTTCAAAAAGGATATAAAATCGGCGACAAACTAGTAAGATTTGCAATGGTTCAAGTTGCAAACTAAATAAATTAACAATTACATTTATAAATATTAAAGGAGAATTTTATTATGGCAAAAACAATAGGTATAGACTTAGGAACAACAAACTCATGCGTGGCAGTTATTGAAGGTGGCGAGCCTGTAGTTATCGCTAACGCAGAAGGCGCAAGAACAACTCCATCGGTTGTAGCTTTCTCAAAAACAGGTGAAAGAATGGTAGGCCAAGTGGCAAAACGCCAAGCTATCACAAATCCTGATAGAACTATAGCATCTATTAAAAGAGAAATGGGTACAGGCCACAAAACTGCAATAGACGGAAAAGATTATACTCCACAAGAAATTTCAGCAATGATACTTCAAAAACTTAAAGCAGACGCAGAAGCATATCTAGGTGAAGCTGTAACAAGTGCTGTTATCACAGTACCAGCTTACTTTACAGATGCACAACGTCAAGCTACAAAAGACGCTGGTAAAATTGCAGGACTAGATGTTAAAAGAATTATAAATGAGCCTACAGCTGCTGCACTTTCTTACGGCGTTGATAAAGACAACGACCAAAAAGTTATGGTTTACGACTTAGGCGGCGGTACTTTCGACGTTTCTATCATTGAAATGGGCGACGGTGTTCAAGAAGTTCTTGCAACAGCGGGTAACAACAAACTAGGCGGCGACGACTTTGACGCCAGAGTTATAGACTGGTTAGTTGCAAGCTTTAAAACAACAGAAGGCATTGACCTTAAATCAGATAAAATGGCTATGCAAAGACTTAAAGAGGCAGCAGAAAAAGCAAAAATTGAGCTTTCAGGCATGACAACAGCTTCTATTAACCTACCATTTATCACAGCAGATGCTACAGGTCCTAAACACATGGACTTAACTCTTTCAAGAGCTAAATTCAACGAGCTTACAGCAGACCTTGTAGAAAATACAATGGCTCCAGTTCGTCAAGCACTACAAGACTCAGGTCTTTCAATCGGTGAGATAAACAAAGTCCTACTAGTCGGTGGTTCTTCAAGAATTCCAGCAGTTCAAGACGCAGTTAAAAACTTTATCGGCAAAGAAGCTTTCAAAGGCATCAACCCTGATGAATGTGTTGCTGTGGGTGCTGCTATTCAGGCCGGCGTTCTAGGTGGCGAGGTTCAAGGCCTACTACTTCTTGACGTTACTCCTCTATCACTAGGTGTTGAAACAATGGGTGGCGTTATGACAAAAATCATAGACAGAAACACAACTATCCCAACAAAGAAAAGCCAAATCTTCTCAACAGCCGCAGACGGTCAAACTCAAGTTGAAGTAAACGTACTACAAGGTGAGAGAGAATTTGCGAGAGATAACAAACAACTTGGCCTATTTAAACTAGACGGTATCGCACCAGCTCCAAGAGGCATACCACAAGTTGAAGTTAGCTTTGACATAGATGCAAACGGTATCGTTAATGTATCTGCAAAAGACTTAGGCACAGGCAAAGAGCAAAAAATCACTATCTCTTCTTCATCTAACATGAACAAAGACGAAATTGACAATGCTGTAAGAGCTGCCGAGCAATTTGCAGAGGAAGACAAAAAACGCCGTGAAGAAGTAGACGTTAAAAACGCTGCAGAAAATCTATGCTACACAGCAGAAAAATTAATCACAGACAGTGGCGATAAACTTCCTACAGAAGAAAAAGATGAAATCAACTCAAAAATCGCATCTCTAAAAGAGACTATGACAAACGGTAGCGTAGACGCTATTAAAGAGGGTACTGACAACCTACAAAAAGCAGTTTATGCTGCAAGCGAAAAACTTTACCAAGCTGCAGCTCCTCAAGACGGTGCTCCTACTGGTGCTGATCCATTTACAGGTGCAGGCCAAAACCCACAAGCCCCTGCCGATGACAATGTATACGATGCAGATTTTAAAGATGTTGAATAATTAAGACTAATATAAGCACTGTGAAGGCGGCCAATCATCGGTCGCCTATCGGTGTGTTTTAAGGAGAGATTTTGTGGCAGATAAAAGAGATTATTATGAAGTGCTTGGCATAAAAAAAGGCAGTTCTGACGATGAAATTAAAAAGGCGTACAGAAAACTTGCCAAAAAGCATCACCCAGACTTAAACCCTGGAAACCATGAAGCGGAAGTTAAATTCAAAGAGCTTAACGAGGCTTATGAAGTGCTGTCTGACAGCGATAAAAAGAGCAGATATGACCAATTTGGACACGCAGGCGTAGACCCGAACTTTGGCGGCGGCACAGGCGGAGGAAATCCATTCCAAGGCGGTTTTGACTTTAGCGATATATTCGACAGCTTTTTCGGTGGTGGTTTTGGTGGTGGCAGAGGTCGCGGAAACCCAAATGCGCCAAGAAGAGGAACCGACTGCGAAGCGCAGGTGGTTATATCTTTTGAAGAGGCAGCAAAGGGATGCAAAAAGAACATAAGTTATCATCAAATAGAAAACTGCTCTGACTGCGACGGCAGTGGCGCAAAAAAAGGAACTTCACCTAAAACATGTGGCGCGTGTGGAGGAACTGGACAGGTTCATATAAACCAGCGTACACCTTTTGGCGTTGTGCAATCGGCAAAGGCTTGTGACAGCTGTGGCGGTAAGGGTAAAATAATAGATAGCCCCTGCCCTACCTGTGATGCAAAAGGCAGAGTTCGCCGTCAAAAAACCATAGAGGTAAATATTCCAGCAGGTATAGACGACGAGCAAGTTTTAAGTGTCGGCGGTAAAGGTAACGCCGGTGCAAACAGTGGCCCTATGGGCGACTTACACGTATATGTATCGGTAAGGCCTCACGCCATTTTCAAGAGAAAAGGAAACGATGTGTGGTGTGAAATGCCAATCACATTTACCCAAGCAGCCCTCGGCGCGGACATCACAGTTCCAACGCTTGACGGCAAGGTAAGCTATAAAATACACGAGGGAACTCAACCAGGTGATATATTTAAATTCAAAGGAAAAGGCATACCAAATGTGCACGGACGAGGAAAAGGCGACCAGTTTGTGCAGATAAATGTAGAAATTCCAAAGAATTTAAACAAGAAGCAAAAAGAAATTTTAATAGAATTTGACGAAAAATCCGAAGATAAAAATTACCAAAAAAGAAAAAGCTTTTTCAGTAAGATTAAGGATATGTTTGGAGAATAAAAAAATCGACCCTTCGGGGTCGTTTTTTTATTTAAGTAATAGTGAATAAGTGTTGTGAATTTCAGGCATCTCCCCTACAACTAAAAACCTTAAATTTAGGTGTAGGGGCGACCATTGGTCGCCAGTGAGGTTTACGCAAAACTCTTGGCAAGAGCAGAGCCCTTGCCCTACTGTAAAACTAAAAATTCCGATAGCGACAGTTTGCTTTTATGTAGATTGTACTCATTTGGCATCGTAACAATCTTCTTCCCACTTTTGAGGGTTTGTGTCAATGTACTGCCATATTTCTTGGTATTCTTTTTCGTCTCTGATTATGTGGTCGTGAAAAGATTTTTGCCAAATCGGAAATCCTATTTTTCGTGAAACTCCTGATTTGTATAATCCAATCACGGTTGATAGTGTAGGGAACGGTCTTGACCGTTCCTTATCATCACATTTGTTAATACTAATTATTGCGTGAATATGGTTAGGCATTACAATATATTAAATGCTGAGACAAATTCTTAAAATCATTTTCTGCTATTTCGCCGTAATCGGAAC